>NZ_CALXHK010000049.1:0-15323 GCF_944388085.1 Candidatus Allofournierella excrementigallinarum
CTCGTGATGCTGTTGTAGTCCTCGGAGGTGAGGAACTCCAGCAGCCACTCTTTGGGCACCTTATAGGTGTGCTGGTAGGGAAACGCCTTGAGCCTGCCCTCGGTGCACCAGCGGCTGACGGTGCGGGAGGCGTAGCCGGTAACCTGGGCAATCTGACGGGCGTCCAGCACATCAGGCTGGCGGGCGGCGTCAGTGAGCAGGAGCGCGCCGTTCAGGCCGAAGGCCGGGGGCTTGTGGTTCGGGTAGTTCTTGTACCAGCCGCTGGGCGGGGTGTAGTAGGCCGGCTCGGCGAGGCGGCGGCGCAGGTAGGCGGCCACGTCGGATTTGGCGATCTTATAGCAGCGGGTCTGCTTGCCGGTGTTCTCGCAGGGCACCAGGCCGCTCTGCAGCAGGTAGATGGAGGTGCGGGTGCCGATGCGGCAGGCTTTGCGGAAGCCGGTGCGGCCCATGGGGTCGGGATAGGGCGCCAGCAGGTCCTGGATCTCCCGCTCCAGGGCGTCCTGGACGGGGTTTACTTTCTTCATCTTTGGTTCTCCTTTGTTTTGAATTAGGACCCGGAGAGCCACTATAGGTTGTGAACGTGACGGGCATCCTGCATTAAATCCGACAAAGTCCGGAGTTGCGCACTATATGGAACAACTATCAGAAACAGTTTGGCTACGCGCGGAATGTCACCTGCGAGCAAATTTGGGATGTGGTGCAAAGCGGAGTTGGATAATGGGCCGCAGCACTTGACAGGCAAATCCGACGGCCCGGAACAGATAAGATGAAACCGCGGAGCATTTTCGCAGGGAAAACGCTCCGCGGTTTCATTTTTATTCTTTTTGGTCACTGGGCTCACGAACAGGCTAAGTTCAAAATGAGCAAAGCGTTTGGTATCGGGCCTGTCACGTCTCCCTGTGGCTGGCCTGCGATTTTTGGTACATGGCGGGAGAGACGCCGTAATACTTTTTGAAAACCGAGATGAAATGTTTGTCCGACAAAAAGCCCGTTCGGGTGGCGACCTCAAAAACGCGCATATCCGGGTGGCTTTTCAGCAGCTTTGCCGCCTGCTCCATGCGCATGCCGGTGATATACTTCAGGTAGGAGATCCCCAGCTGCTTGTGGAAAAGGTCGCTCAGATAGCTGCTGCTCACGGAACAGTGGTCCGCCACATCCGAGAGCGAGATGTTCGACTGGTAGTTGCGGGCGATGTATTCCTTGGCCTGCTGGATCACGGGGTTCAGCCCGCTCTCCGCGGGGGCCTGCCCCAGCAGCTCCCGCAGCCAGCCGAGCAGGGCGTCCGCGAATTCGTCGGGGCTTAGGGCGCCGGGGGTGCTCCGGCAGAGGCCTGCCAGATTCTCCAGCGAGCGTTGCCGCGCCTGTGCCGGAAACGAGGCGCAGGCGGGCGCCGCCAGGATGCAGCCGGCGCAGCGCCACAGGCTCTCCCCGTTCAGCGGGGCGTCCAGCGCCAGGCACAGGCCCTTCAGGTCTGCGAACCAATGCGCCCCGGAATCCGCCGCCAGGTCGCGCACAAGCTGGTCGCGGCATTGCTCGATGCCTTCCAGCGCGTGCCGGTATTGGGCGATGCGGGAATGGAAAAAGGGCGCCGGGGCTTTTGCCAGCGGCAGCGGCAGGGTCTCGGCCAGGCTTTGGCAGGAAGCGCGAAGCTGCATGGGGTCCGTCACGATCTTTCCGCAGCGGCAGTCGATGGGCTCGGGGATGCCCTCTGCGCTTTCGCTCAGCAGTGCGCGGTACAGCTGCTCGATCTTTGCCTCCAGATCCGGCTCGCTGCGCGCGTCGACCATCACACAGGTGGACCCGTCGTTTGCATACAGCGCCATGCAGCCGAACTGCGGGCACAGGCGGTCCAGCAGCATATGGAGGGTGAGCGCAGACGCGCTGGGCGCGGACGGCGCCTCCATCGAGCCCGCGGCATACAGGCACTGGAACTTTGCGATGCAGGCAAAAGGTGCCATGAACGGCCGCCCTTTTTCCCGCAGCTCGCGGTACAAGCGATAGGTGCGGGCGCTGTCCCCCTCCAGCAGCGCGCAGAGCAGGCGGTGGCGCAGCGGGTCATGCCGCGCGCTCCGTCCGGCGATCTTGAAATGGGCGCTCCCCCGCTCTTGCTCGAAGCGGGTGGCCAGAGCGTCCAGCAGGTCGATGAGGGTCTTGTCCACCAAGGGCTTGAGAAGATAGTCCTTCACGTTATAGCGGATCGCTTTCTGGGCATATTCAAAGTCGCTGAAGCCGGAAATGACGATGACCGTTATGTCGGGGTAGTTTTCGTGGATGTGCCTGGCAAGGGACAGGCCGTCCACTTCCGGCATTTTTATGTCGGTGATCACAACGTCGACAGGGGCCTCTTTCAGCAGTTCCATCGCCTCAAGGCCGTCTTTGGCCACGGCGGAAACATCAAACAGCGCCGAGAACGCCGGTATGTTCCGGGTCAGATAGGTGCGCATCAGCGGCTCGTCATCCACGATCATCGTATGATACATTGTTCTCTCCTTCACAGGGCAGCGGGATCCGCAGCGAAACGCAGGTCCCCTGCCCGGACGTGTCGATTAGAAAGGCGGCCTGCCTGCCGTAGCGCAGCCGCAGGCGCCGGTAGATGTTGAGAATGCCGATGCTGCCCTTGTCGCCGCCGTCCGCGCCCGGCCCGGCGTCCGGCTCCTCCATGCTGCGCCGGATCTTCTCCAGCGTGGCCTCGCCGATACCGGGCCCGTTGTCGGTGACGCACAGCCGCAGCATGCCGTCCTCCCGGCGGGAGGTCACGGCGATCTCGGTGGCTTGCCGGCGGGGCTCGCAGGCATACTTGACGGCATTTTCGATCAGCGGCTGCAGGGTGAGCGAGGGGATCTTGCAGTCCAGCAGGTCCTCGTCCACCTGGATGGTGTAGGTCAGCCGGTCCTGATAGCGAAGCTGGATCAGGTCAAGATAGGCCTGGCAGATGTTCAGCTCCCGGCGCAGGGTGATGTCCTGGTCCACGTTCATGATCCCGCCCAGATAATACGACAGGTCCTCCACCGAGCGGACGGCGGTTTTGTACTCGCCGCACTTGATGAGCAGGCTGATGGTGTTCAGCACGTTGTAGAGGAAGTGGGGCTTGATCTGGCTGCACAGAGAGTTGTACTGGGCCTCCTTGTTCAGATACTGGGCGCGGTACACCTCCTGCGCCAGCTGGGCGTTCCGCTGGATCATGGAGCCGAGCGCGCCCACCATGTCGTTGAAGGATTCCGCCAGATACCCGATCTCGTTATGGGAACGCACCTGGGCCCGCACCTGGAGATCACCGCCCTCCACCGCGTGCATCAGGCGGATGATGTCGAACAGCGGTTTCAGAAAGCGGGCGACCACAAAGATGATCAGCGCCGCCGCGACCAGCATGCTGCCCAGTGCCAGCAGCACGGTTTTCACAAGGTTTTCCTGGAGCGGCCGCATCAGGCTGGCGTAGGAGTGCACGGCGAGGAGGGTGATGCCGCAATCCGGCAGCACGAAGCGGTTCACAATGTACTTCCCCTGGCCGGAGCGGAACAGGTCGCCCTGGGCGGGAGAGGCGAGGGCTTCCACCTCCTCCGCGTCCAATTCCTGCAGCAGCGCCCCGGAGGAATACAGGATCTGGTTTTGTTCATTGATGATGAGCAGAGAGCCGCCGGCGTCCAGATCCACCTGGTCGCAGATGTTCCGTATGCCGGTATAGTTGGCGTCCACCTTCACAACGCCCAGGGTGATGTCGTTGTCCTCCTTGCTGCGCAGCTGCCGCACCACCGAAAAGATGGGGGTCAAGTCGTCGCCATAGACCCGCTCCAAACGGGGCGGCAGCAGGATCGGGTCGGTGGTGGCGCAGGCCTGGTTGTACCAGTCGCTCTCCAGATAGTTGTTGTACTCCGCCATCTCATAGGGGGTACGGGTGTAGGAATAAAGCGCGGTGTCGTTCATGATGTACACGCGCAAGATCTCGCTGCGCGGCAGGCTCATCACCGAGGCGAGGAACCCCTCCACCACCCGCTTGAACTCCAGCTGCTGCTGGGGAGAAGTGGCGGTTTGTTCCAGCGTGTGCAGCAGCACGTCGTTATAATAGGGGGTGAGGGTCAGGCGGTACAACTCGTTGATATAGGTGTTGATGTTGGAGCCGGCCTGCTCAATGATCTGCTGGGTCTGCTCCATGGTCTGATCGGTCAGCTGCGCGGAATACCAGTGGTAATTCCCATAGGAAACGAGGATGATCACCGCCAGGTTCACAAAGCACACCGCCGCCACGATCCGCGTTTTGAGCGAAAGATTGCGCAGGGATCTCATTCGCCGTCCCCCCCTCTTTTTATTCCATGTTTATTATGCACGACGCAAAAAAGAAAGGCAAGGTTTGTTTGAGGGATATAAAAAACGAGGAATCAAATCAAAAAAACTGGGTATTTATCCCAAAAACGGGGGTGGTTACAATGAAATCAGGAGGAAGTACTTCTCATTCACGACAAACTTTTGCCAACGAAAGGATGAAGGATATGTTCATCAAAAAAACCATCGCCCTGGCACTTTCGCTCGCTCTCGCCGGCGCCATGCTGGCCGGCTGCCAGAGCAACACGCCTACCGCCTCCGGCAGCGGGAGCCAGGCTTCGACCGGTGCGGCGGACGGCGAGGTCGTGCACATCAAGCTGTTCACCGGAAAGATCGAGACCATTGACGTGATGAACGAGATCATCGAGGATTTCAACGCCTCCCAGGATCGCATCGTGGTGGAGCAGGAGTACCAGAAGGACGCCAGCAACGTGATCAAGATCAAGTTCGCCTCCAACGAAGTGCCCGACATCATGACCACCTATGAGCAGGGGTTCGTGGATGAGGGGAAATACATGGACCTCACCGACCTGAACGAGTTCTGGGATCGGATGAGCCCGGAGATGAAGGCCGCCTGCACCGACGTCAACCAGGGCAAGGCGTTCCGCGTCTGCACCAACATGACGATGGCCGGGTTCTTCTACAACAAGGACATCCTCGCTCAGGCGGGCTACACCGAGTTCCCCACCCAGTGGGACGAGTTTGAGACCATGCTCAAGACCATCAAGGAAGAGATGCCGGATGTGACCCCCTGGTTCATCTTCGGCAGCGAGGCCTGGCACCTGGGTCATCTCATCGAGTTCATCCCCCACGGGTATCTCAAGTCCACCCTGGGCACCATCGAGTGCAAAAAGGCCATGCTGGCCAACGATCAGGATGTCCTGCGCTTTGCCGACCCGGACGGCGCGATGGCGGTGTTCGCCCAGAACATGCTGGACCTGCAGAGCGAGGGCTTGATCAACGCCGATGTGCTCACGGCCACCAACGACAACTGTGTGCAGGATTTCGCCAACGGCAAGGCCGCCATGTTCAGCAACGGCATGTGGGCGCTTTCCAGCGTGCTGGAGGCCAACCCCGACATGGCCGACAAGATCGGCTTCGCCCCCTACCCCGCTTACATGGAAGGCTCTGAGCCGGTGGTGCTGAGCGCCGAGGATTCCGGCTATTCCATCTCCGCCACCACCGAGCACAAAGAGGAGTGCATCGAGTTTTTGAACTTCCTGTTCAGCGCGGACAACCAGAAGAAGTACAGCGAGGTGGCCAAGGCCCCCAGCGCCTTCAAGGACGTGCAGGCCGAATGGGCGCCCGCGAACATCGTGGAGGAGGTCAACGCCGCGCTGGAGAACGCGGTGAACATCGGCTACACCAACGAAAAGCCCGCCGGCTTCTCCGGCGACGACGCGGGCCGTTACCTGCAAAACCTGCTGGCCGGCCAGTATGACGCCCAGGGCTTTGCCGAGGCGTATGCCCAGGCCTGGAACGACGGCATGGCAAGCTGAACGGGGCCCGGGCAACAACAGAATTTCGATCCCATGACGATCGGGGCGAGCGTGTTGATCAAAACCTGCACGCTCGCCTTTTGATTGGCGAAAAGCGAAGGTGATACGCGATGAAGAAGAAAAAAATAGGGCTGCATCTGTTCATGGCGGTGCCGGCGTTCGTGCTGTACTGTATCTTTTTTATCTACCCGCTGACAAAGGGCATCGGCATGAGCCTGACCAACTGGAACGGCTACAGCGCGCCGGAATTTGTAGGGCTCAAGAACTTCGTGGATTTTTTCGGGGACGCCCGCGCCCTCCACGACATCAAGACCACCGTCCTGTTCACGCTGGGCAGCGCGCCGCTGCTGAACCTGGTGGGCCTGCTCTACGCGCTCTTGATGAACAGCAAGATCAAGGGCAAATCCGTGGCCCGCGCCTGCATCTATATGCCGGCGATCATCAGCCCGCTGATCATGGGATACATCTGGTACCTGCTGTTGCAGCCGGGGCGCGGCATCCTCTTTACGGTGTTTGACCGGATGGGCCACCCCGAATGGTTCGGTAACTGGATGGGCAGCTACTCCACCACGATGCTGGTGCTGGTGCTGGTGAATGTGTGGCAGTACGCGGGCATGACCATGATCATCTACCTGGCGGGGCTGCAAAACATCTCCCAGGACCTGTACGAGGCGGCCATGATCGACGGGGCCGGGGCCTTTGCCCGCTTTTGCCGCATCACGCTGCCGCTGCTGATCCCCTCCATCCGCATCAACGTGGTCACCAACATCATCGGCTCTTTGTCGGTGTTTGACATCGTGATGTCCCTGACAGGGGGCGGGCCTGGCTATCAGACCGAGACGCTGAGCATCTACATCATGCGCATGTGCTATGGCAGCAAGACCGGCTATTCCACCGCCGTGGCCATCGTGATGTTCGTGATCGTGCTGGTGCCGGTGCTGATCTCCCTGCGGCTGATGAAACGGAAGGATTGAGAGGTGCGCCATGAAAAAAACATACAGCCTGCTGCGCCATCTGACGGTCCTGCTCATCTGCCTTATGTGCATGAGCCCCTTCCTGGTGCTTTTGAACCTCTCGCTCAACACGCCCCGGCACAACCTGTACGAAGACAGCCTGATCGTCCCCGACTTCTACTTCGGGAACTACGCGGAGGGGTGGGTCAAATCCCACATCGACCGCGCGATGGTCAATTCGGGCATCATTGCTTTTGCGGCGCTGGCGCTCATCGTCCTGCTGGGCGCGATGGCCGGCTACACGGTGGCCCGCTTTCCCAACCGCTTCAACCGCATGGTCTTTTCGGTGCTGCTGGGCTGCATGATGATCCCGGGCATCATCAACACGGTGCCCCTCTACACCTTGATGATCCGCATCAAGGCGGTGAACACCCTGTGGGGCATGGCGCTGGTCTGCGCCACCCTCGCGCTGCCCCAGGCGGTGTTCGTGTTTTCCGGGTTTATCCAATCCATCCCCAGAGAACTGGAGGAAGCCGCCATCATAGACGGGTGCAGCTATTTTACTGCCTTCTGGCGGGTGGTGTTCCCGCTGCTCAAGCCCTCGGTGTCCGCGGTGGTCATCCTGAACGGGTTTGGCATCTGGAACAACTATTCCCAGGCGGTGTTCTTCCTGCAAAGCAGCGAGAAACACAATGTGCCCCAGGCGCTGTCGGTGTATTTCCAGCAGTTCGCGGGGGCGCAGTGGAACCTAATGGCCGCCACGGCGGTGATCGCCATCGTCCCGGTGGTGGCGGTGTTCCTGGTGTTCCAAAAGCGGATCATGAGCGGCCTCACCGAAGGGGCCATCAAAGGATGAGAAAGGAGAAACCATGGACCTCTTTCCGGCAAAGGCACAATTCCACACGGGGGAACCGGTGGACGTGATCCTGGAAACAGACGGGGAGCCCTGGGAGCGGGCGGAGGCGGCGGTCTTCCGGCTGAACGAGCTTGTGGGGCGGCAAAGCCTGCGCCCGGCGGGGCCGCGCACGGTCCTTTCGCTGGGCTGCTTCGACAGCCCGTTCGCGGGCTACGGGGTGAGCGTGCGTCTGACGGGCGGCGGCAAAACCGCCGTTCTGGAAACCGCCTTCGATGTGACAGACAGCCCGAAGCGCACCCTTCGGTACGGCTTTGTGAGCGATTTTACCCCCGCGGACGCGGACAACGGGGCGATGGACTGGCTGCGGAAATGCCACATCAACACGGTCCAGTTCTACGACTGGTCCTACCGCCACGATTCCCTCGTGTCCGACAGCGAGACCTACCGGGACATGATGGGGAAAGAGATCTCCCGCCCGACGGTGCTGGGCAAGGTGCGCCGGGCGAAGGAACTGGGTATGCAGCCCATCGCCTACGGCGCGGTCTATGCCGCCAGCCGGGAGTTTTTCGAGCAGCACCCGGACTGGGCGTTTTATACCGGTGCGCAGCAACCCTTTGTGTTCATCGACGTGTTTTATATCATGAACATCCAGGCGGGCTCCCCCTGGCGGGAGCACTTGATCGGGGAATACCAAAAGGCGCTGGAAAAGATGGAGTTTTCCGGCATCCACATGGACACCTACGGCTTCCCCAAAACGGCCTTTTCCCATCTGCGCAAAACGCCGGAATGGGTGCGGCTGGACCGGGAGCTGCCCACCCTCATCGAAGAAACGCGGGAAAAGCTCTCCGGCGGCGGGGCGGACCCCTGCCTCATCTTCAACAATGTGGGGAACTGGCCCACCCGTTCCACTGCCGCCGCCCCCCAGGACGCGGTATACATCGAGGTGTGGGAACCCTACGACCGCTATTGCCACATTGCCCGGCTGATCGACGATGCCAAGGCTGCCGGGGGCGGCAAGCCGGTGATCCTGGCGGCCTACCTGCCGCCCTTCCGAACGGAGGAGCGCCGGCAGGCCATGAACGCGGCAAGGTTACTCACCGCGGCCATCGTGTCCCACGGGGCCACGCACCTGCTGCTGGGCGAAAACCGCGCGGTGCTGACCCAGGGGTACTACAGCGACTATGCCCGGCTGGAAGAAGCGGACGCGGGCCTGCTCCGCCGCTATTATGATTTCCTTGTGCGGTATCTGGAGCTGTTTTACGATGATGGGCTGCAGACGGTCTCCATGACCCACACGGGATGGGATAATTACGAATACCGCTGCCTGAATGTTCCCGCCAGCGCCTGGGGCGAGGCGGGCAAGCTCTGGATGATCGCGCGGGAGCGCAAAGAACGCAAGCTGCTCGCCTTTGTGAACCTCTGCGGCTGCGGCGATGACCGCTGGGACCGGGGCAAGCCCACGCCGGCGGTCCAGCGCGGCGTGCGGGTGCAGGTGCAGGTGGATTTCCCGGCCACAGGCGTGTACACCGCTTCGCCCGACGGGCCGAGCCTGGAGGCGCAAGCGGTGCCGTACACTGTCCAGACCGGCGCCAAAGGCTGCTTTGTGGCCTTCGAGCTTCCCGCTGTGGAGGTTTGGCGCATTGTGTGGATCGAAATGAAGGGAGGAAACGAGGATGAAAAATAAGAAGAGATGCCGCTTGACTGCTCTTTTGATGGCGTGGGCGTTTTTGGCGTTCTGCTTGCCTTCAGCTGCTTTTGCACAGCAGTCAGACGTGGCTACAATTGAAAAAATCTACGTGAGCAAGGCCTGTTATCAACCGGGAGAGACCGCACATGTTGAATTCCTCGTAAACAATCCCGGCAACGCGATGCAGGGCTCAGCGGAAGTAAAGATCTCGCACCTGGAGAATGTGATTTGGACGACTACGGTGCCGGTTTCGCTGGAAGCGGAGGCCTCTGCAAGTTTCAGCTTTGACTGGCAGACACCAGCAGAGGATTTCAAAGGGTATCTGGTGCAAATCACGTTATGCGCCAATACCTATGTTTCGGCCATCGACGTTTCCTCTGACGTATCGCGCTATCCCCGATATGGGTATAGTGTGGATTTCATGCCCGGTGAAAGTGCGCAGGAAAGCGACGCAATGATGAAAGAACTGGCGCAGGTATACCATATCAACCTGGTTCAGTATTATGACTGGATGTATCGCCATGAGAAAATCCTTCCAGATGAGGGCAATGAATGGGTCGATATGTTTGGCCATACACTGTCCCGCCAGACCATTCAGCAGCGTATCAATGCAGGCCATCAATACAATCAAAAGGCCATGGCATATCAGATGTCCTATATGGCCAGGGAAGGATACACGGCTAACGGCGTTGACAAAACATGGGGGTTGTTCTCTGACCCGACTGGCCGTAACATCGATTATGATCCGGGCGACAACAGCACTTTGGCGAATGTAGACCAATTTGTTTTCCCCATGGAAGGAAAGCCGGCCCCCATTCTGTTTGCTTTTAATCCGCTGAATCCCAACTGGCAGAACTTTATGGTGGGCCAATATAAGCAGGCAGTCAATGAATTGGGGTTTGACGGTATACAGATCGACCAGATGGGCGACTTCTGGGGAAACAACGTTACATACTATGATTATGCAGGGAACAGTGTGGACCTTGGCTCTGCCTTTGCCCCTTTTACCAATGTCGCCAAAGAGCAGTTGAAACAAAACAACAGCAGCAAAAACATCGTAACGATGAATGCGGTCAACGGCGGAAACAATGATTACTTCTCCACGAATGCGATCATCACACAAGCCAACACGGATTTTGCTTTTAGCGAACTGTGGGGAAACAGTGACACCTATCAGAAGGTCTATGACTTTGTAAAATGGCAGCGGATGAACGATGGAGGAAAGACCATGGTTCTGGCAGCCTATATGAATCAGTATGACATCTATGGCGATACCTACTACTATGAAAATGCAGCGCTGCAAGGTGGCGTCCACACAAATATCGATGGAGAGTTGACTTATATTACCGGATTCGATGAAGTGGGTGACAGCGCCTCCCTATCGGTCACAGTTCCGGAAACTGGCAATTACTCGCTTGTGTTTTACGCGGCGAACGGAACGGATACTCAGGCGTCAAAGAGCATCTATGTGGACGGGGAAAAGTATATGACGGCTTACTTTGACAGCACTCGTCCGGGTATCATCCCCGCAGAGCCTGACTGGAGCACCTACTCTTATGAGGCGTCCTTCACGATGCCCAAAAACCTGTATTTGACCGAGGGAAACCACACGATAACCATTCGACAGGATGCGGATGACATCGGTGGGGATATTCGCCTGCACAGCTTGACTTTTGGCACATATGACAAGAATTCTGTCCAACTTGCCAATGCGGCCATTGCAGCAAGCGGGGCGATGCATATCGAGTTGGGAAGCGGTATGTCCGTGGGAGGAAATGACGATTCGCGCTTTAACGACGTTTCCTTGCTCGGGAACCCATATTATCCGAAAGCAGCCAAATCCATGACACAGGACACGGCACAGGCTGTGGGAACGCATTATCAGTTTATCACTGCCTATGAGAATCTGCTTTATGATGCGGATGTGATCCCATCCGATTCTGGCTGGCAGAACATCCAAATCGCAGGCCAGTCCATTTCTGGCGATGCACAGCCGGGAACGATCTGGTATGTTTTGAAGAACAAAGGGAACGAATACGGGATCATTCATTTGATAAACCTTACGGCAGAGCAAGACCGCGACTGGAGAAACGTTACAGCTGAACCGGGAGAGAAAACCGATCTGGTGGTCAAATATTATCTTCCGCAATTTAAAAGCGTGGAGGGCGTGTATGTAGCATCTCCGGATGCGGGCTGTGCAAGCCAGGAGTTGAATTTTACAATGGGCACCGATGCGGGCGGCAGATATGTAACTTTCACAGTTCCCTCTTTGAAATATTGGGACATGGTGTACATGGCGTATGGAAATGAGACGTCTGGCAACCGTATCGAAGCAGAGTCGGCTATTCTCACGAACGTAAATGTCGCCACAAATCACCCGGGGTATTCGGGAACAGGCTTCGTGGATTCTTTCGGGGAAGACGGCGACGCAGTAACGATGGACTTCTATCTGAACCAGGAAGGAGATTACAACCTGGACTTTATCTATTCGGCGGCTGTTGACGGAACACCGCAGCGGCAAATTTACATTGATGGGTATGGCTTCGGAGAGATCCAGTTCCCGCCAAACGGAAGCTGGGATGAATGGACATCTTCGCGTAAAACGGTACATCTGCGCAGAGGGATCCACAGAATGGTGATCCAAGCCGAAGGTACAACACCGGGATACATCAACCTGGATCGGGTAGATATCTCCACGGCCGGTTAATGCCGGCGTTGCAAAGAAACTTTTGCGAAAGGAAATAAGATGGAACACACGACTCCCTGGTGGAAAAACGCGGTAATCTACCAGATTTACCCTCGCAGCTTTCAAGACAGCGACGGCGACGGCGTGGGCGATTTGAACGGTATCGTGCAGCGGCTGGACTACCTGGCCGGTTTGGGGGTGGACGCCCTCTGGCTCTGCCCGGTGTACCGCTCCCCCCAGGATGACAACGGCTATGACATCTCGGACTACTGCGACATCGACCCCCTGTTCGGCACGCTGGCGGACATGGAACGCCTGATCCGGGAGGCCGCCCGGCGGGGGATACGCATCATCATGGATCTGGTGCTGAACCATTCCTCGGACGAGCACCCCTGGTTCCTCGAGGCGAAAAAGAGCCGGGAGAACCCTTACCACGACTACTACATCTGGCGGGACGGCGTTCCGGGCACGCCGCCCAACGACATGAAGGCCTGCTTCGGCGGTTCCGCCTGGACATGGGTGCCGGAGCTGGGGCAGTATTACTTCCATCAATTCTCCGTCAAGCAGCCGGACCTCAACTGGGACAACCCGGCGGTGCGCCGGCAGATCTACGAGGTCATCAATTTCTGGATCGAAAAGGGCGTGGGCGGCTTCCGCCTGGATGTGATCGACCAGATCGCCAAGGTGCCGGACGAAAAGATCACCAACAACGGCCCCATGCTGCACGCCTACATCCGGGAGATGAACCGGGCCACCTTTGGCGGCACCGACCTGGTCACCGTCGGCGAGACCTGGGGCGCAACACCGCGGATCGCCCGGCAGTACAGCGACCCCGCCGGCGATGAGTTTTCCATGGTGTTCCAGTTCGAGCACATCGGCTTGGACCAGCAGCCCGGCGGCGAGAAATGGGACCTTGCGCCGCTGCGCCTGACGGAGCTGAAGCGGGTGTTTTCCAAATGGCAGACGGAGCTGTACGGCCGGGGGTGGAACAGCCTGTTCTGGAACAACCACGACCTGCCACGCATCGTTTCCCGCTGGGGCGACGACGGGGCATACAGGGAAGTATCCGCCAAAATGCTGGCTACCTTGCTCTATGGCCTGCAGGGCACGCCCTATATCTACCAGGGCGAGGAGCTGGGCATGACCAACGCCTGCTACCCGCTGAAGGACTGCCGCGACATCGAAACGCTGAACCTCTATAAGGAGCGTCGGGAAAAGGAATACACGGAAGAAGAGGTCATGCGGTCCATCCACGCAAAAGGGCGGGACAACGCCCGCACCCCCATGCAGTGGACCGACGGGCCCAACGCCGGATTCACGACGGGAGAACCCTGGATACGTGTCAACCCGAACCACCGGCAGATCAATGCCCGGCGGCAGACGGGCGATCCGGATTCGGTTTTCAGCTACTACAAGCGGCTGATCGCCCTGCGCAAGAACACCCCCGTGGTGCAAAACGGGCGGTATGAACTACTGTGCCCCCAGGACCCGGACGTTTTTGCCTACAAACGGGACGATGGCAAGAATACGCTGTATGTGGTCTGCAATTTTTACGGCCGGCCGGCGGAGGGGCCGCTCCTCCCGGTGCGGGAAGGGCAGGTGCTGATCTCCAACTATCCCGAGCCGCCCGCAGGCCGCCGGCTGCGCCCCTACGAGGCGGTCTGGTACCTGTGCCGGAACGACCGAGCGGACCCTGCGCCGAGCGGGCAATAACAAGGGCATACCCTGCCCGGGCACAGCCGTGGCTTCGCAAAAGAGGACGTCTCCCGTAGGGAGACGTCCTCTTTCGTTTGCCGAGCCCAAAGCGCACGAGCGCCGGGCCCGATTCACTGCCTTTCGCCAGCTTTTGGCTTTCTCCCCCGTTTCTTCGTCCCCACCGCCGCGATCATGGCATAGTGCGCCTTGCTCTTGCGGGTGATGTTGTTATAGCCCTCCGAGGTGAGGAACTCCAGCAGCCACTCTTTGGGCACCTTATAGGTGTGCTGATACGGGAACGCTTTGAGTCTCCCCTCGGTACACCAGCGGCTGACGGTGCGGGCGGCGTAGCCGGTGACCCGGGCGATCTGGTGGGCGTCCAGCACGTCGGGCTGGCGGGCCAGCAGGTTCTCGTACCAGCGGCGCACCCGCCGGCGGGTGGCGTCGGTGAGCGGGAGCGCGCTGTTCAGGCCGAAGGCCGGGGGCTTGTGGTTCGGGTAATTCTTGTACCAGCCGCTGGGAGGGGTGTAGTATTCCGGCTCCGTGAGGCGGCGGCGCAGGTAGGCGGCCACGTCCGCCTTGGTGATCTTGTAGCAGCGGGTTTGCTTGCCGGTGTTCTCGCAGGGCACCAGGCCGCTCTGCAGCAGGTAGATGGAGGTGCGGGTGCCGATGCGGCAGGCTTTGCGGAAGTCGGTGCGACCCATGGGGTCGGGATAGGGCGCCAGCAGGTCCTGGATCTCCCGCTCCAGGACGTCCTGAAAGAGATTGCTTTTCTTCATTTTTGGGGTTCTCCTTTGTTTGGAATTTGGACCCGGAGAACCACCATGTTTTCCACCAAAACTATACAAATTGTTGAAACCTGGAAGGATACTACACAAAATCGGTCCGAAATCTTGCATCTGGCGGATTCCGTTTTCCGGCGGCGGGGCGCAAACCCATTGTTCGTGCGGCAAAGCGGCCTCCAATTATCTTGCATGAAATCTTGCATTTTTCCAGAAAATCTTGCCAAACGGGGCCAAAACGGGGGATGTCGGTTTTACTTGTACCCACGCCATTTTTCGGGCTTCGCCCTCTTGAAAACCGCTTGACGCCGCCGAAAATCCGGGGACAAACCGACCAGCTCTGACCCGCCCTTTTCCGGGAAATCCTTTTCGGCACAGGACTCGAAAGCACCGGCAGTACCAACAGTATTGCCTTGGTTCGAATTTCTAAAATATTTTGTGTTGGTGATGGATTCAGCCTAATGGCGGCTGCATCGGATACACTCCAAACCAACCCGAACTCTCTGTGTGATTTTCCAGTGGAGCATCCTGACATATGTAAAACGAGAGGCTTTCGGCTTCTCTGAAGCTGTTGACTACAATAACAATATTGTGTATGATATTGTTATGAAAGTTAATGGAGTGGGGGCGAGCCGCATGGACTATATTACGGAACTTAGCGTGATCGCCAAAGAGCATGGCGGCATCATCGAGACAAAGGTCGCCGCGCAGCGCGGCGTTTCCAAGGCGATGCTGCATAAACTGTGCAAAGCAGACAGGATCCACCGCATTGCAAGAGGGCAGTACATCCTGCCGGACGATCTGGAGGACGAACTGTTGTCCATCAGCAGGCGGTCAAAGCAGATCGT
>NZ_CALXHK010000050.1:0-14078 GCF_944388085.1 Candidatus Allofournierella excrementigallinarum
TGATTAGTACGAGTGCTCCACCGCCTTCTTCTGACTAGTATCCGGTCACTACTGCCGTGATCTCATATTCATATACTATGATTACCAAAGAGACCTTTTGTGCGGCGTTGGGCCAGATTATGGAGCAACGGGAGATCGACGAGAAGGTCGGCGCGGCGCTCGAATCTGTAGGTGACGGTCACTTTGTATTTGGATGTAAGAACCGATACCTGACTGCGCTCCTTCTAGTTTTGAAAGAGGCTGTCAACGACCAGTATGATTACATCGACTGGTGGCTATATGATGCCTCTCCAGACTATAAGGTCTGGACTGAGGATGGGACAAAAGAATGGTGCCTGAAGGAGCCAGGAGCCCTATATGACTTCATTGTGGCCGGCACCTGAAAAGAAGGTGAAAAATAATATGGATCAAGCGGAAACCCTGCGGCAACTCCTGAAAGAAATCGAGGAACTGCTGGAACGTAACATAAACGAAGACGGCGAGTGCCAATTCAGTTATCTCAAGGAAAAGATTGTACTTGAGATGGCCAAGGAAATAATCACAGACGGAGTTCCCGACCCTCCGATGTGCTTTACATCTTGCTGAATGAAGAACATCATAGATGGGAAAGGATGATTGCGAATATCGGATGAAGTGCTGAAGCAAGTGGTCTTTGATTCGGGCGATTGGGCCTCGATGCGTGAATTGTGTAAGAATCACGAGCAGTACCCTGTACCGCTCCTTGGGAAAACATCAATCGGAGAGGATATCATTATTGAGGTTCTGTCCGATCGTATCATTACGGAAGTCTACCAAGAAAACGGTTGGGTGCGAAAAAACTTCTATTACCCTGAAGAATGTACTACCGAAGAACTCTTCCAAGGGAAGTGGAAGCAGAGTCAGCAGCCCAGCAAAAAAAGGGCTCGTGGAGAACGATAACTTGAAGTAAAAGTGTTGTGTTTTCTCCTTGTGCATGCTATAATCTAGATGAAAAGAATAGGTATTTTGGCAGAGGATCTGGCCGGAGGATGCCTGGTAACAGTTGATTACTCCAAAAAGGCCGGTTTTCCAAGAATTGCCAAATGTATCTATTCTGTTAACCCATGCCATGATAGGTTGACAGATCCCGAATGGAATCTGTCAACTTTTTATGTCCCAAAACAATAAAAAGCCGCGGGATTTCCTGCGGCTTTTTGCTTTATGATCAAAGATCTCGAAAGACTATCTCATTGCTATATTCCGGAATGGCGGCATCTTCAATGAAGCCTAAGAGATCAAACCGTGAGCGGGATCTGCAATACGATCATTGTAATAACCGCCAGAATCCAAGGAAGGAAGAAGACCGGCAATTTGATCAATCCCAGCGGAACATCCCAGTGGTATTCGTCCATTGAAAACAGCCGTTTTGGGCTGTTGACGTAATAGAGATAAATCACCCGAGGCGGGCGGTTGGGATAATGAAAATAAGCGCGGTACACCTTTTTCATCAAGGGAATATTCGTACTTGGCATACCAATCGTATTTCCCTGCATCACCGGAAGGGTGCTGGTCCAGAATGAATGCCTTGATGATGTGCCCGCGCTTTCGGGCAAGGTCCCGCTTGTACTCACGCCCCAGACGGTAGCTCACTTTATTGAACAACGGGATGCTGAAACAGTAGCTGAAAATAAGCACTGCAAACACAGCCGCCCATTTTGCCCAGTTCACCGGATCGTCCGTGAACAGTTTGACAAATTCCTCCCGATAGTCCATCCTGAAACCTCTTTTCCTCTTTTTTGGGCTATACATTCAATGATGGCGTTCTTCTTTTTCTGAGGGCCTAACAGATTTAAGAACGATCATTTGTTTGAACGCTATATCGTTTGTGTTCGTCCATGCTAACAAGGCCCGGCTCGGACAGATCGGGTTTTTCCTGCTTTGATTTAGAAAAAGGACAAAAGAAATAAATCGGTGGAAATGATCCTGAAATCTGTTAAAATCTATTTTGAAGACGATTTTTGCCAAAGGGGGGCCGTCATGTCCTGGGGGGAAAAGTTTTTCAAAAGAAATCGTGATTATAAACCACTCTACAGGTATTTAAAGAAACTTGTGGGGACCGAAGAAACGAAACGTCTGTTTTTCCGGGCCGGGGAAGAACTGGATGCTCTAATGAAGCGCTTCCCCGATATTCCAAAAGGAGAGCGCAATCACACCGACAATTATATTTTTCCGCGAGTTGCCATTTACCGTGTTTTGAAAAGGAAGTTTGGTGATGAAGCGATAAAAATGATAGACGATGTGGTGGATGTCCAAGGCGGAAAAATGGGGAGTTTTTTAAGGATGTTCACCTCATTGCCCTTTGCGGAAAAGTTGTTTTTGAGAATATTCGTTGTAGTGGCAGAAAATATGTTCGGAGAGCAAAATGGATTTGCACTAAAAATGCATGTGTCATCCCCGGATACGGTAAAGTTTGATATCCTTGACTGCACATATTGCAGATACTGCAAAAAATGCGGGTGTCCCGAGCTGATACATACTTTTTGTGATTCGGACGAATATTGCTTTGGGAATTTGTCAAAAATAACTTTTATAAGGACACAAACTCTTGAACACGGAGAAAAATGTGACTTCACACTCGCTGCAAAGCACAGCGGAGCACGAAAAATATGAACCTCAGCCGGTGATGCGGCCGCGCCGCAAAAACATCTTTTTCGGCAGGCCATGCCAACAGAAACCGTGTAAACAGACCGTTTGCACGGTTTTTTTCTGTTGCGAAAAAGAAGCGTGTAAAAATTTTTGGCAGGTTTTTGGCAAGAACAGATCAACCTGCGATGGCAGCGCACTCTTTTGAAGCGGGGGGCCGCGCATAATGCCGGAGGCTTCTTTTTTGCCGCTACAAATCAAATGTGCATCGTGCTTTTCATGTGTGCCCTGATATGGAAAGTGGCGGCGCAGAGGAACACCCGCACCGCCGCCCCGCGGGGCAGCGGGCGGAATGACCGTGGGGTGGCCGGTACAGCAGAAACTGCGCCGCAGAGCCAAAGATAAAAGCCTCCCACAGAGGCGGGAGGCTTTGGAGCCAGTCATTTCACGCCGAGCAGGTACGCTGCCGCCGCGCCCACAAGGATGGGGAACAGAAGGAAGAAAACCTGAGCGAGCCCGCTTCGCTTTTCCTTGCCGCGGAACGCTCTGCCGGGATCATCCAGATAATACAGCTGGATCTGCACCGGCGGGACGGCGCGCTCCAGGTATTTGTACTGGTAGTGTTTCCCGGAAACCTCATAGGCATAGGTGGCGTGGTACTGCGAGGTGGTTTTCTCATCGGGCGTGACGCCGTCGTCCCAGTATTTGATCCGCTTGGCCGTCACCACATGGCCCAAGGCCATCGCCTTCTCCACCCGCCTGCTATGGGGCGGATGAGCATGGGACCACCGCACCTCCAGGATAAAGAGGATCACAGCAACGGCGATGCCGGCTACTGCGCCAGGCTGGAGCACGGACGTTCCGAACTCTTTCATCAGTGCGATCACTTCCGTCATAGGATCTCCGCCCCCTGTTCTGCACAGTCTGTATGAAAATCATAGCACAACGGCGGCGGGGAGACAAGGCGTTTGATTGGCCGTACCAGAGTTTCTTAAGAGGACTAACTTTCTGGAAATAGCTGCGGTTGGGTGCGGCCGGGTGCGGCCTGAACGGATCGAAAGCCGTCAATGACCGCAAGGTGCGCCGCCGCCGCGTTTTTGCCCCCTTTTCTGCATCCAGCCTTTGGGGCAAAAGGCTGCAAAAAAAGTTGACAATTCAACATTATGAGGTTATACTGTGAAAGTTGCATTTTCAATTTCTTTGGAACAGGAGGGGAGGATCCTCATGGTGGAGCGGTTTGAACGGTTTTCGGTGGCCATCGCGGAGATCAACCGCTGCTGGCACAAGCTGGCGGGGGAGGAGATGAGGGCCTACGGCCTGAAGGGAGCCCACGCCACCTATCTGGTCATCATCGGGCGGTACCCGGAGGGGATCACAGTGCCGGAGCTGTGCGAACAGTGCGCGAAAGACAAGTCCGACGCCTCCCGCATGCTGGCCATTCTGGAAGAGAAGGGCCTGGTGCGCAAGGAGGGCCCCCACAAGAGCGGCTACGGCGGCACCATCCACCTCACCGAGGCGGGCCGGCAGGCGGCGGAGCACGTGCGCCGGCGGGCGGGCCGGGCGGTGGAGGTTGCCGGCAAGGACCTGACCGACGCCCAGCGGGAAACCTTTTACGGCGCGCTGGACTCCATTATCGGCAACCTCCGGGTGCTCACCAAAGAAGGCATCCCTGAATAAGCAAGCAAAGAGAGGAATCGGATATGAAAGTGAGAAAGATATTGCTCACCCTGCTGGCGGCGCTGGCCGCGCTGGTGGTGCTGGCGGCGGCGGGCGTCTGGGCCATGTGGCACAACGAGCTGGGGACCCTGTTCAGCATTGAGATGCTGCGGGAGAGCAACGGCGAACACCAGGACGGCGCGGTGTACGCCATGCAGGTGAAAGGCGGCTTTTACCTGGATGAATTTGTGGAGCAGGGCGGCGTGAAGAGCGACGATGAACTCATCGCTTTCGTCACCGGCAACATCACCCGGGGCCTTTTGAACATCGGCATCAGCGCCCCGGAGATCGGCTGCTCCTCCTTCACCGCGGCCACAAAGGAGGGCGACGCCCTCTTTGCCCGCAACTATGACCTGTCCAAGACCAACACCATGCTGGTGTTCACCGAGGGCGGCGAGGGCCGGCACGCCACCATCTCCACGGTGGACCTGAAATTCCTGGGCATCGACGTGGACCGGGGCCTGGAGAGCCTGATGGACCGCATCACTTGCCTGGCCGCCCCCTATGCCCCGCTGGACGGCGTGAACGACGCGGGCGTGAGCTGCGGCATCTACATGACCTACCAGGGCGGCGAGGCCACGGTGGCCACCGACCAGAACACCGGCAAGCCGGACTTCACGTCCACCACCCTGCTGCGCCTGATCCTGGACTATGCCGACAGTGTGGAGGAGGCGGTGGAGATCGCCTCCTCCTATGACCTGCACGACTCGGCCCAGACCTCCTACCACTACATGGTGGCAGACTCCACCGGCCGCAGCGCCGTGCTGGAGTGGACGGCGGGCACCGACGCCACCGACAACGACGGAGCCGCCCGCACCCTGAAGGTCGTTTACAACGATGATGACAGCCGCATCGGCCCCCGGGAGGCGTCCAGCGACTGGCAGGTGGTGACCAACTTCGTGCTCCAGCCGGGCTATTACGACGGCTGCCCTGAAGAGGACAAGAAGGGCGCTGACCGCTACGACCGCCTCTATGAAGAGCTGGGCAAGACCAATGGCGTGGTGGCCGACGAAGCCGCCGCCATGAGCATCCTGGCCTCGGTGGGCCGCCGCGGCTGGGACAATGACGACAAAAACAGCCTGACGGTGCACAGCGCCGTTTACAACCTGACGGACAAGAGCCTGCTGTGGGTGAGCAATGAGAACTACGGCGACGAAAGCGCCACCTTCACCTTCTCGCTGGGCCGCTGAAAAAGGAGGCAAAGGCATGAACGAACGCTACGAAGCCCTGTTCACCCCCTGGAAGATCGGCAATGTGGAGATAAAAAACCGCATCGTCCTGTGCCCCATGGGCGGCACCTCCCTCTTTGGCTGGATGGAGCCCAACCATTTTGACAAGGAGGCCGCCAACTTCTTTCTGGAGCGGGCGAAGAACAATGTGGGCCTCATCATCCCCGGCATCGCCCCCATCCGGGACACCCTGGGCGGGCGCTGGCTCTACCAGAACAAGAAGATGTTCCGCCAGCTGAAGGGCTTCATGGAAGAGATCCACGCCACCGGCGCGAAGCTGTTCGTGCAGCTCACCGCGGGCATGGGCCGCGCCTGGGGCATCTCCGACGAGGTGCTGCCCCTCCACAAAAACCCGGTGCTCAAAGTACTGGCAAAACCCATCCTGGACACCGACTATCAGCTGGCCAGCCCCAGCCCGCTGCCCTCCCGCTGGGCCGAGGGGGTCACCTGCCCTGAGATGACCCTGGCCCAGATCGAGGAAATTATTGAGGCCTTTGCCAAAACGGCGGCCCTTTGCAAGGAGGCCGGGGTGGACGGCGTGGAGGTGCACGCGGTGCACGAGGGCTATCTGCTGGACCAGTTCGCTTTGAAGTACACCAACCACCGCACCGACAACTACGGCGGCAGCTTTGAAAACCGCTACCGCTTTGCCGTGGACATCGTCAAGGCCATCAAGAGCGTCTGCGGCCAGGACTATCCCGTGTCCATCCGTTACAGCGCCGTCTCCAAGGTGAAGGACTTCTGCTACGGCGCGATGCCCGGCGAGGAGTATGAGGAAATCGGCCGCGACCTGGAGGAAGGCCGTCTGGCCGCCAAGTACCTGCAGGACGCGGGCTATGACATGCTGGACGCGGACAACGGCACCTATGACTCCTGGTACTGGTCCCACCCGCCCATGTACATGCCGCTGAACTGCAACCTGGAGGACGTGGCCGCCATCCGCGAGGCGGTGGACATCCCGGTGGTCTGCGCCGGCCGCATGGAGCCGGAGGACGCCGCCCGGGCCATCGAGGCGGGCCGCATCGACGCCATGGGCGTGGCCCGGCAGTTTCTGGCGGACGGCGCGTGGGTCACAAAGCTGCTGGAGGACCGGCTGGAGGAGGTGCGCCCCTGCATCTGCTGCCACAACGGCTGCTTCAATCTTTCCCACTTCAAGGGCCACGCCAACGCCCAGTCCCTGCCGGACACCCGGGGCATGGCCCGCTGCGCGCTGGACCCCCGCACCATGCAGTCCCGCAAATACCGCATCCAGCCCGCCGCCCGCCCCAGGAAGATCGCGGTCATCGGCGGCGGCATCGGCGGCATGGAGACCGCGCTGGTCTGCGCCAAGCGGGGCCACAGCGTCACCCTCTATGAAAAGAGCGGCCAGCTGGGCGGCGTGTTCAACGCCGCCGCCGCCCCTGCCTTCAAGGAGAAGGACCGCCGGCTGCTGGCCTGGTACGCCCGGGAGGTGGCCAACTGCCCCGGCCTGACCGTGCGCATGAACACCGAGGTGAAGGACATCGCCTCCCTGAACGCCGACGAGGTGGTGGTGGCCACCGGCTCTGTGCCGGTGCAGCTGCCGGTGCCCGGCGCAGACAAGGCGGTGGAGGCGGTGGACTACCTGCTGGGCCGCAAGAGCGTGGGTCAGAAGGTGGTCATCGTGGGCGGCGGCCTCACCGGCTGCGAGATCGCCTATGACCTCTGCCTCCAGGGCAAGGAGCCGGTCATCGTGGAGATGAAGGACGACCTCATCGCCGTGGCCGGCGTGTGCCTTGCCAACGCCAGCTACCTGCGGGACTTCTTGCGCACCAACAAGGTGCCGGTGCATCTGGAGAGCACCGTGGCCGAAATTCGGGAAAACGGCGTGACCGTCACCGGCAAAAACGGCGAAACGCAGGACATCCCGGCGGATTCCGTCATCCTGTCGGCGGGCTACCGCCCCGCGCCGCTGGCGGCCAAAGGCCGGCACGTGCACATCGTGGGCGACGCCGCCAGGGTGGGCAACCTGCGCACCGTCATCTGGCGCGCCTGGGACGTGGCCATGAAGCTGTGAGGGAGGAACAACCATGAAACTGACACAGGAACAGCAGGCCCTTTTGAACGGCGAAAAGGGCCAGACCATGGCCAAGGTGATGAAGACCCTGGTCATGTACGGCGAAATTTTCGGGGCCGAGAAGATGGTGCCGGTCACCAGCCGCTACAACCATCTGGTCACCTCCTTCGGCCTCAAGGCCCTGGGCCCGGTCTACGACCTGATGGACCAGCTCATCGCCGCGGGGGCGGTGTCCGGCCAGAAGTTCTCGGCGGACCCCCGGCCCCTGGACCCCAAGGTGCCCGCGAACTTTTTGCAGAACCTGGTCTTTAAGAAATTCATGTACAGCAAGCAGGGCTTCTACGAGGGCCAGCTGAAGGCCCTGGGCCTGAAGGACGACGACGCCTTCAGCTGCGCCTGCTACCTGGACGAACAGGGCAACCGCCCCCAGCAGGGCGAGGTGCTCAGCTGGGCCGAATCTTCGGCGGTGGTCTATGCCAACTCGGTGCTGGGGGCCCGGTGCAACCGCAACTCCGGCATCATGGACCTGATGGGTTCCATCGCCGGCTTCGTGCCTTACTTCGGCCTGCTCACCGACGAGGGCCGCAGGGCCTCCTGGGTGGTGAAGGTGGAAACCACCGAGAAGCCCGAGGCCCAGCTGCTGGGCTCCGCCATCGGCATGAAGGTGATGGAGGACGTGCCCTACGTGGCGGGCCTGGACCGCTGGCTGGGCAACGAGCTGAACGAGGCCGCCTGCGCCTACCTGAAGGACTTCGGCGCGGCCGCCGCCTCCAACGGCGCGGTGGGCCTCTACCACATCGAGGGCCTCACCCCCGAGGCAAAGCAGCAGGGCAAAGACCTCATCGCCGCCGGCGCGAAGGAGTACGTCATCGACGACGCCGAACTGCGCCGGGTGAAGGAGAGCTACCCCCTGGTGTGGAAAAACCCCGGCGCGAAGCCAAAGCTCTGCTTCGTGGGCTGCCCCCACCTGAGCTTGCAGCAGCTGAAGGGCTGGACGGACGCGCTGGAACAGGGCCTCAAGGCGGCGGGCCGCAAAAAGCTGGCGGTGCCCACCGTGTTCACCACCGCCCCCGGCGTGAAAAAGGCCTTTGAGGCCACGGAGTACGCCGCCCGCTTTGCGGCCACCGGGGCCATCCTCTCCTGCATCTGCCCGCTGATGTACATGAACAACCCCCTGTGCGGGCCCATGCCGGTGATCACCTGCTCCAACAAGCTGCGCACCTACACCACCGCCCGCTACTACACCGAGGCGGAGATCCTGGACATCATCACGAAAGGAGCGGCAGGCAAATGAAAGAATTCCACGGACGCGTGGTGGCTCCCGGCTGCGTGAGCGCACCCGCCCTCGTCTCCCACGGGGGGCTGAACACCCTGGCCTCCTTCCAGAAGGCCCTGCAGTTCGGCGACAAGGCCGCCACCTGCGGCGACCAGAACAACCCCGACCTCTACGGCAAGCCCATGGCGGGCAAGGCCCTGTGCCTGCCCCAGACCATCGGCTCCACCACCGGCGGGCTGGTGCTCTACTGCGCCTGCTCCATGGACCGCCAGCCGGCCTGTTTGCTGTTCTCCAACCCCATCGACTCGCTGGCCGCCGCCGGCTCGGTGCTGGCCGCCGTCTGGCTGGAGAATGTGCAGATGCCGGTCATCGACTGCCTGGGCGAGGAGTTTCTGAACTTTGTGCAGGACGGCATGACCATCACCGTGAAGGAAGACGGCACGGTGCAGGTGGGCGGGCCCGCTTCCTGAGGGCGAAAAACCGTTATTTTGCCGGGAAGCAGCGCCTAAAATTTGGCAAACCGCCGAAATCCGCCGCCCCCGGCCCGGCGGGTCCGGGCCTCTCTTGACAAGCAACTCCCGGCAGGGTATAGTGGACCTTGCAGCACAACGCATTCACACGAAAGGAGGCGGGCAGAATGACCGAAAAGCGTTCCAGCAAACATGGGATGAAAAGCCGGGAAAAACTGTCCGCGCCTTCGCCCTGCCCTGCGTGAGGGGCGGGTTTTTGCAGGATGAGCGCAACGCCCCCGGCCTTTGTGCCGGGGGCGCTTTTTCTTTGGGAAAAGGGAGGGAATGGTTTGAAACAAACGAAACGGGCGCTCATCTGGCGCTTTTTGCGGCCGTATCTGTGGCTCTTCGCCCTCACGCTGGCGTTTTCCATGGGCAACACGGTGTTCTCTTCGCTCACGCCCCAGGTGGTGCGGGTGGCGGTGGACTCCATCCTGGGCGGGGAGCCGCTGCCTAAGATCGTGACGGCCCTGGCGCCCCCGGCGCTGCTGGCCGCCGGGCCCATGACCCAGCTGCTGGCGGCGGCGGGCTTTCTTCTGGCGGTGGCGGTGCTGGCGGGCCTTTGCACCTACGGCAGCCGCATGGGCGCGGCAAACGCCTCCGAGAACTTTGTCAAGTCCCTGCGGGACGAACTCTACCGCCACATCCAGCGGCTGCCCTACGCCTGGCATGTGCGCCACAGCACCGGCGAGATCATCCAGCGCTGCACCTCCGACGTGGAGGTGGTGCGCAACTTCGTCACCAACCAGCTGCTGGAGGTGTTCCGGGTCGTCTTTCTGGTGGGCTTCTCGCTGGCGGTGATGCTGTCGATGAACGGCAGGATGACCCTCATTGCGGCGGGCTTTCTGCCGGTCATCCTGCTCTACTCGGTTCTTTTCTATTCAAAGATCGCCAGGCGCTTTCTGACGGCGGACGAGGCCGAGGGCGAACTGTCCGCCGCGGTGCAGGAGAACCTGGCGGGCGTGCGGGTGGTGCGCGCCTTCGGCCGGGAGGCCTTCGAGGTGGAGCGCTTTGACAAAAAGAACGAGCGGTTCGCCTCGCTGTGGATCCGCCTGGGGCGGCTGCTCAGCGCTTACTGGGGCGTGGGCGACTTCATCACCGGCCTGCAGATCCTCACCGTCATCTCGGTGGGCGTGGTGCAGACGGTGGGCGGGGCCATCACCCTGGGCGAGTTTCTGGCCTTCGTGTCCTACAACCAGTCGCTGGTCTGGCCGGTGCGCGGCCTCGGGCGCATCCTCTCGGAGATGAGCAAGGCGGGCGTGTCCATCGAGCGGCTGGCCTACATCCTGGATTCCCGGCCGGAGCAGGAGCCGGCAAACGCCCAGACCCCGCCCATGGACAGGGACATCGTGTTCGAGCATGTCTCCTTTGCCTACGGCGGTCAGCCGGTGCTGCGGGACGTGACCTTCACCATCCCCGCCGGCAGGACCTTTGCGGTGCTGGGGGCCACGGGCAGCGGCAAATCCACCATGATGCACCTGCTGGACCGGCTCTACGACCTGCCGCCGGGATGCGGGCGCATCACCGTGGGCGGGGTGGACATTCAGGACATCAGCCTCCCTTACCTGCGGCGGAACATCGGCATCGTGCTGCAGGAGCCCTTCCTCTTTTCCCGCACCATCCGGGAGAACATCGCCGCGGTGCGCCCCGGCGCCTCCATGGAGGAGGTGCGCCGCCACGCCGGCACGGCCCACGTGGACGAGGCCATCCTGGACTTTGCCGACGGCTACGACACCGTGGTGGGCGAGCGGGGCGTGACCCTCTCGGGCGGGCAGAAGCAGCGGGTGGCCATTGCGCGCACCCTGATGCAGGACGCGCCCATCCTCATCTTCGACGACTCCCTCTCCGCCGTGGACGCCGAGACCGACGCCCAAATACGCGCCTCGCTCCATCAGGCCAAGGGCGCGGCCACGGTCATCCTCATCTCCCACCGCATCACCACCCTCATGCAGGCGGACCTCATCCTGGTGCTGCAGGAGGGAAGGGTGGCGGAGCTGGGCAGCCACGAGGAACTGATGGCGAAAAACGGCCTTTACCACGAAATTTACGGCCTGCAGATGACCGGGGAGGACCGGGACCTGCTGTTTTCGGAGGAAGGAGGGGAGAGCCATGGGGTTTGACGAGCAGGAATACACAAAGTCCTTCGACATCCGCTCCTGGAAAAAGCTGCTGCCCTTTCTGCGGCCCTACCGCGGCCTGGTGGCCGTGGTGCTGGCGCTGAACGTCTTTTGCGCCGTCATCGACATCGCCCTGCCGCTGTTCCAGCGGTACGCCATCGACGAATTCATCGAAACGGGGGATGTGTCCGGCCTGCCGGGCTTCGCCCTTTTCTACGGCTGCGTCATCGGCCTGCAGGCGCTGGCGGTCATCCTGTTCACCCGGCGGTCCATGCGCATCGAGATGCAGCTGGGCCGCGACATGAAGCGCGCCTGCTTCGTGCACCTGCAGACCCTCTCCCTTTCCTATTATAATGTCACCCCCGTGGGCTATCTGCTCTCCCGCATCATGAGCGACACCAACCGCATCGCCGCCATCACCGCCTGGAACATGGTGGACGTTCTGTGGGCCGTGTTATACGTGCTGGGCGTGTTTGCCATCATGTTCGCGCTGGACCCCGGCCTCGCGGCGGCGGTCATCCTCATCGTGCCGGTGATGGCGCTGCTCACCGCCTGGTTCCAGGACCGTATCCTGCGCTGGAACCGTCGGGTGCGCAAGATGAACTCCCGCATCACCAGCGCCTACAACGAGGGCATCATGGGCGCGCGCACCTCCAAGACCCTGGTCATCGAGGAACAGAACAGCCGCGAGTTTGAGGCGGTGACCCAGGACATGCGCCTGTCGTCGGTGCGGGCGGCGCGGCTCTCGGCGGTCTACATCCCGCTGGTGATGTTTTTCAGCTCGCTGACCACGGCCATCGTGCTGGCCCGGGGCGGCGCGCTGGCGCTGGAGCACTTGATGCTCATCGGAACGCTGTCGGCCTTCACCTCCTACGCGGTGGGCATCTTCGAGCCCATCCAGCAGATCGCCCGCAACATCGCGGACATCCTGGCCCTGCAGGCGAACATCGAGCGGGTGATGGGCCTGCTGGAGCAGCAGCCCCTCATCACCGACACGCCCGAAGTTATCAAAAAATACGGCACCGTCTTTGCGCCCCGGCGGGAGAACTGGGAGCCCATCCGGGGCGACATCGAGTTCCGGGACGTCTCCTTCCGCTACCCGGACGGCAGCGAGGACGTGCTGTCCCACTTCAACTTGAAGATACCCGCCGGCTCCACCATCGCCATCGTGGGTGAGACGGGCGCGGGCAAAAGCACCCTGGTCAACCTTGCCTGCCGCTTTTTCGAGCCCACCTCCGGCCAGGTGCTCATCGACGGAAAGGACTACCGCCAGCGCAGCCAGCTCTGGCTGCACAGCAGCATCGGCTATGTGCTGCAAAGCCCGCATCTGTTCTCCGGCACGGTGATGGAGAACATCCGCTACGGCCGGCTAAACGCCACGGACGAGGAGGTCATCGCGGCGGCGAAGGCCGTCTCGGCGGACCAGGTGGCTATGAAGCTGGATAAGGGCTACGCCAGCGACGTGGGCGAGGGGGGCGACCGCCTTTCCACCGGCGAAAAACAGCTCATCTCCTTCGCCCGGGCCGTTCTGGCGGACCCGCGCATCTTCGTGCTGGACGAGGCCACCAGCTCCATCGACACCAAGACCGAACGCCTCATCCAGGAGGCGACGGAGCTTCTGCTCAAGGGCCGCACCTCCTTCCTCATCGCTCACCGGCTGTCCACCATCCGCAGCGCCGACCTCATCCTGGTGGTGCGGGACGGCGTGATCGTGGAACAGGGCGCCCACGACGAGCTCATCCGCAAGAAAGGCTATTACCGCGAGCTCTACCGCCGGCAGTTCGAGCAGGAGCGGATGCAGGCGCTGTGAGAGCCAAAGCGCCCGCCGGCGCCCGTTTTCAAAGCAAAAGGTCCCCCGAAGGCGGCGCGCCCTCGGGGAGATCCTTTTTCTGCCGCGCCGCCCGTGCGCGGCAGAAAAATACCCGCAGAAACAGGCGCTTTGCACGAAAAAATAAAAATTTTTCCTGGACACCGCTTTTTCGACCGATTTGTGACCGGGGAATGTTACAATGAGAACAGCAAAAGAGTCATCCCGCAAAAAAACGGCAATGCCCGAAAGGCAAAACCGGCGAACGCCGGCGGCGCAAAACGAAAGGGCGTGAAAACGGCAGCCAGCTACCGATGCACAAGGGATCGCAATTCGGCGGCTGACTGTTTTGCTTTCCCATCTTGGGGAGAAAGCGGATATTGATTCGGAAAGGTGCGCATCATGAACGAATTTTGGCACAAAGTCCGCCGCGCCGCCAGCATTGCGCTGGTGGTGGCGCTGGCTGTGTCCGTAATACCGTTTGGCATATTTGCGGACGGCGGTGTGGAGGCGGCAGCGCAGGCGCCCGCTTCCATCAGCGCCGGCGTGGACGCCGGGGCGGCATCCGACAGGACGGACGATGAGGCAGGCCTCCCCGCAACGCCTGTTCCCGAGGAGGAGACCCCCGCGACGCCCGTCCCCGGGGAGGAGGCCCCTGCAACGCCCGTCCCCGAGGAGGAGGCCCCTGCGACGCCCGTTCCCGAGGAGGCCCCCGCGACACCCGTTCCCGAGGAGGAGGCCCCCGCGACGCCCGTCCCCGAGGAGGAGGCCCCTGCGACGCCCGTCCC
>NZ_CALXHK010000051.1:0-13699 GCF_944388085.1 Candidatus Allofournierella excrementigallinarum
CGTAGGCGTTCTGGATGTCGCCGCCCAGGTCGTTGATCTCCTTGACGATGTACTGGGGCACGGTGGAGGAGCCGTGGCTCACCAGGGCGCAGAAGATGCCCTCGTGCAGCAGGCACTCCTTGGTGGCGATGGCAATTTCCTTGCGCAGCTTCGCGCCCTTGCCCTTGTTGGCGCCGTGCATGGTGCCGTAGCTGATGGCCAGGGCGTCCACCTTGGTCTTTTTGATGAACTCCACCGCGTCCAGGGGGTTGGTGTAGGTGGAGCCGGCGCTGAACACATGGTCCTCCACGCCCGCCAGCACGCCCAGCTCGGCCTCGACGGAAACGCCCCGCTCGTGGGCGTATTTGACCACCTCGCGGGTGAGCTCGATGTTCTCCTCAAAGGGCAGGGACGAGCCGTCGATCATGACGGAGGTGTAGCCGCCGGCGATGGCCGCCTTGCAGCTTTCGAAGTTGCGGCCATGGTCCAGGTGCAGGGCCACGGGGATGGGGCTGCCCTCGCCATACTTCTTCACCGCCGCGCCGATGTTGGCCGCGCCCTTGATCTTGTCTTCCAGGGTGGCGTTCATGAAGTCGGTGCGCCCGCCCATGAAGCCGTTGGCCAGGTCCGCGCCCTGCAGAATGGCGGCGGAGCGGAACATCTCGTGCACCTCGATGGCGGCCTTAGCCTGGGCCACGGCGTTCACATTGAAAGCGCCCTGGGCGTAGTGATATTGTTCGGTGGCTTCCAAAATCGCGCGAAGGGGTACCAGCATAGTTTTTACCTCATTTCTTTCATCGGGCGGGCGGCGGGCCCGCGGTGTTTTTGTGAGCGCCGCGGCAAAGGGCGGCGCGGCTTTGCGTTGTTCGAGTCAGGGCGCGGGCGGGATGCATTCCAGCACCGCCAGCTCGCCCCCTTTGGGGGCAAGGGCATACTCCCCCACCCCGGCGGGGATGAACACTTCCGTGCCCTGTTTCAGAGGCAGCGTCACGCCGCCGCCGGAAAGTTCCCCCTCGCCTTTTTCCACCAGCAGCACCCGGAAGGAGGGGTTTTCCCGGGGGCAGGGGCCGAGGGCCCGCACCCGCACAAGGCCGAAGCAGGAGGTGGCGGCGGGGCCGATGAGGGCAGCCTCCTCCCCGCCGGGGATGTTTCGCCGGGCCGGAGTGAGGAAATACTTTTCCCGCACCGCCTCTTTCGGGGCGGCGCCGGAAAAGTCGAAGCAGTCCAAAAGGGCCTCCATCCCCGCGCCGCCGTGCAGGCTCTCGGGGGGCAGGCGGCTGCCGTCGGGGCGGATGTACTCCGCCCGCAGGGTGATGTCGGTGGGCTCCTGGATCTCCGCCACCAGGCTGTTCGCGCCCATGGCGTGGGGCAGGCCCGCCGGGATGAAAACCACGTCGCCGGGGGCGATGGCGAACTGGTGCAGGCAGCCCAGGATGGCCGCCGTGTCCTGCCGTTCGATGAGGGCGGCGAAGCCTTCCCGCGTTACGCCGGGTCGAAAGCCCGCCCAGATGCAGGCTTCGCCCTCCGTGGCCAGCACATACCAGGCCTCGGTCTTGCCGTGGGGCCAGCGGAAGTATTTTTCGGCTTTGGCCTTGTCCGGGTGGGCCTGCACCAGCAGGCGCTGACTGGAGTGGAGCAGCTTTAGCAGAAAGCCCACATCCGCCCCAAAAGCCGCCGCGTGGGCTTTGCCCAGAAAGGCCGCCGGGTCTTTTTGCAGTTCTTCGGCAAGGCAGCCGCCGCCGTCTTCGGGCAGGATGTAAGAGCGGCTGTCCGCCGCGCCGGGCAGGGTGGACTGCACCGTGCTGGCCACCCACATCTGGCTGGCGCCGGGCGCCGCGCCCCGGCGAAGGCCCAGGAACTCGTCGATCATCTCGCCGCCGGGCAGAAGGTAGTTCACCCGGTTGGGCGCGAGGCGGAAGGGCCGGGCCGAAAGGCCGCTCATCTGCCCATGGCGCCGGGCTTGCCCAGCGCCGCGAACATGCTGCGCTTATATTCCTCCACGCCCTCCTGGTCGAAGGGGTCCACCCCCAGCAGCCGGCCGCTGAGGGCGCAGCCGACCATGAAGAAGTAGTAGAAAAGGCCGAATGTATGCTCGTCGATGCGGGGCAGCCGCAGCACCGTGCAGGGCACCCCGTCGGCGGCGTGGGCCTGGATGGTGGCCTTCTCCGCCGCGCGGTTGATGTTGGCAAAATCCATGCCGTCCAGATAGTCGAAGCCGTCGCCGAAGGCCGGGTCCGGCTGGATGACCACCGAAGCGCCGGGGTCGTCCACCGAAAGGAAGGTCTCGGCCATGAAACGCAGGCCGTCCTGCATGTACTGGCCCATGCTGTGCAGGTCCTCGGAGTTTATCATGGAAGCGGGCAGCATGCCCTTTTTCTCCTTGCCTTCGCTCTCGCCGAACAGCTGCTTCCACCACTGCTCGGCCCAGTAAAGGCGCGGCTCGAAGGCGGTGAGCATCTCCACCTGGAAGCCCCGGCGGTAAAGCGCGTAGCGCACCGCCGCGTACTCGGCGGCAAGGCCGCCCTCCGCCGCCGCCAGCTGGCGTTCCATATCCAGGCCGCCGGCAAGGTAGGCGTCCACGTCCAGGCCCGCCACCGCCAGGGGCAGAAGGGCCACCGGGGTGAAGGCGGAGTAGCGCCCGCCCACCCGGCGGGGGAAGGGCAGGAAGGTGCAGCCGTTCTCTTTGGCGATCTCCTCCAGGCGGGAACCCACGGTGCCGGTGAGGACGACCCGCCTTGCCATCTCCTCTTTGGAATAGCGCTTTGCCATGGCGGCGCGCAGCACCCGGTAGTGGCTGCCCGGCTCCAGCGTTTCAAAGTTCTTGGCGATCACGTCGATGTAAACGCTCTTTCCCTCGATGGCCTCCAGCGTCTGGGCCACCCCGTGGGCGGAAAGGGTGTTGCCCGCGTAAAGAATGGCGGGCCCGCCGGGCTTTTTCACCGACTCGATGACGGCGCGGGCCGCCTGGTTGGAGCCGCCCACGCCCACCAGCACGAACACGTCGGCGTTTTGGCGGATCTCGGCGGCCTTGGCCTTGATGAGCTCCAGCTGCTGGGCAGCCTCGGCGCAGTGGAACCAGCCGGTGACGGGCCAGTCCCTGTCACCGTCCGCCAGGGTGGCCAGCCGCCGGTATTCCGCTTTGGCGGCTTCCAGCGCCGCCTCCACGTCCCCCGGCTCGGTCATGCGGCGGGCAAGGTCGGAATCCAGGTTCAGATTCATTGCACGTCCCTCCCTTATTTTCTGCCCGCGGCGCCGCGGGCACAATCTCTTCCAGTTTCCATTATACGGCACGGCGGCTTCAATTGCGAGTATGAAAAAGCCTCATACTGTAAAAAAATCCCTCCGCGGCGCGGAGGGACGGTTTTTCCCCAAAAAACGGGGTCAGCCGGCGATGAGGATGTAGGCGCCCATCGCCAGCATGAAAGCATAGACCAGCCTTTTGATCTTTTCCAGCGGCAGGGCGCGGAACACCGCAAGGCCCGCGGCGGCGCCCGCCGCAAGGCCCGCCAGCGCCGCGCCGGTGCACTGCACCGCCAGCGCGTCCACGTTGCCCATCCACAGATGCTGGGCCACCAGCCACAGGCTGGTGAGGATGAAATACATCTGGGTGGTGGCGGTGTACTCCTTCTTATCCTCGAAAGCGGCCAGATAGTAGACCACGATGGGCGGCCCGCCGATGCTGAACATCCCGGCGGTAAGCCCCGCCACCCCGCCGGCGATGAGGCCCGCGGCCAGGGTGGGCCTCACCCGGAACTTTTCGGAAAAGAAGATGAAGTAGACCGCCAGGGCCATCAAAGCCGCGCCCAGCAGGCGGCGCAGCACCGTTTCCGGGCTGCCGGCCATAATTTGCAGCCCCAGCCAGTTGGTGAAAAAGGAGGCGGCGCAGGGGGCGGCGAGCTGCCGCCAGTTGATGAAGCGGCGGTAGCGCAGGGCGATGGCCAGCGACAGGGCCATCGCGGCCAGAAGCTCCACCACCAGGGCGGTCTTGTAGGGCAGAAACAGCGGCCAGAGGGCCATCACGGTGACGGCGTAGCCGAAGCCGGTGGCGGCCTGCACAAAGCTGCCCGCCAGCGAGATGAGGGCGGTCAGCGCCAGGGTCAGCGGGGCGGTCATCCGGCGGTGTAGACGGTGCGCCCGCCCACGATGGTGCGCAGCACGGAAAGGTCGTCGCCCAGCACCACGAAGTCGGCGTCGCACCCCGGGGCGATGCGGCCCTTCTGGGGCAGGCCCAGCAGGTCCGCCGGGTTCTTGGTGAGCAGGGGCAGCACCCTTTCGGGGCCTTCGCCGGTGAACTTCACCAGGTTCTTCAGCGCCTGGCCGGTGGTGAGGGTGCTGCCGGCGCGGGTGCCGTCGGAAGCAAGTTTGGCGTCGCCGCCCTCCACCACCACGTCGTTCACGCCCAGCTTGTAGTTGCCGTCCGGCAGGCCGGCGGCCATGATGCTGTCGGTCACGGCCACCACCCGGTCCCAGCCCTTGCACTTGAGCAGCAGCCGCACGCTGGCGGGGTGCAGGTGCCGCCCGTCGCAGATGGCCTCGCAGTACACGTCGCTCTCCAGCACCGCGCCCATGATGGCCGGCTGATGCTGGTGGAACAGGCGCATGGCGTTGAAGGTGTGGGTGGCGCTCACCGCGCCGTTTTCGATGCACTCCATGGCGGTGTCGTAGTCCGCGCCGGAGTGGCCGATGGCCACCTTCACCCGGGCGGCGATGTCCCGCACCATGGCGGGCACGCCCTCCACCTCGGGGCTGACGGTCATGTACCTGATGGCCCCCTCACCGGCAGCCTCGTACTTGGCGAAGAGCTCGGCCGAGCCCTTCTGCAGCAGGTGCTCGGGCATCGCGCCCTTGTACTGGCTGGCCAGGAAAGGCCCTTCCAGGTGCACGCCCAGAAGCTGCGCCCAGCCGCCCGCTTCCTTCATGGCGGCTTTGGCCTGGCCCAGGCACCAGAGGGTCTGCTCGGGGGTATCGGTGAGCACGCTGCACAGCCAGCCGGTGGTGCCCTGGCTGGCAAAGAAGTGGCCGATGGTGCCGTTGAGCTGGGCGGCGGTGGCGGCGTTCACATCCACCCCGGCCGCGCCGTGGGTGTGGATGTCGATGAAGCCGGGCGCAAGGCGCTTGCCGCCCAAATCCAGCCGGGGGCAGCCGGCGGGGGCGTTCACCTTCTCGGCCAGCTGGGCCACGCAGCCCTTTTCCACATAGACTTCACGCTGCACAAAGCGGCCGCCGGTGTAGACCAGGGCACCCGTGATGACGAACTGTTCCATCTTGCTTTTCCTCCCCTGCCCGTTTCTTTAGAACGGCTGCTGCGAAGCGTTGGCGTTGGCGATGATCATGGCGTCGGGATGGCGCTGGATGAGGGTGGCCGGGAAGTGGGCGCTCACCTCGCCGTAGGCGGCCTGGCGCACCACGGCCCGGTGCCAGTCGCGGAAGACGCCCAGGCGGATCTTCCTGGCGCTCAAGATCTGCTTCATGCCGATGGTGACGCACTTGCGGGGCATGGCGTCGATGGCGCCGTTGTAGTCGCCGATGGCGTTGGTGGTGCGGGTCTCGCGGCTGATGGCCAGCACCCGGGTGGGCAGGGCGGCGAACTGGTCGGCGGTCAGCTCGTCCTGGGGCTCGTTGAAGGCAAGGTGCCCGTTGATGCCGATGCCGCCGAAGGCCACGTCCACGCCGCCCAATTCATCAATGACCCGCTGGATGTGCCCGGGGTCGTGGGGGTCGGGGAAGATGCGCTGGCTTTCGGGCATCAGCAGCTCGGGGTCGATCTTGGTGTAGACGGTGCGGTCCATGAAGCCGCGGAAGCTCAGGGGGTGGCTCTTGTCCACCCACTCGCCCTCGTCGGTGAGGTATTCGTCCATGTTGATGAACCAGCAGTTTTTCAGGCTGATGCGGTCCCGGTTGACCAGCCGCACGAAGATGGGGTACTGGCCCACGGGGCCCACGGGGCAGATGAAGACGGTGTGCCTGCCGGCGGCGTTGTTGGCCTGGATGGTGTTGATCATCTCCATGGCGATCTCGTAAAACACCTCGCCGGAATCGCCCAGCTTGAGAACGGGGACCTTGGCGTCCCTGCCCAGGTCCTGGGCGCTGATGTGGAAGTATTCGTACATGACGGTTCTCCTTTCTTATATCACGAGGGGGCGGCGGAAGGCCGCCCGGCGTTAAAACAGATGGGAAATGTTCAGCTGGCGGATCATCTCGACAATTTCTTTGGTGCGGGTGCAGCCGAACTTATGCAAAAGGCCCTTGATCTGGGTCTTGACGGTCACCACCTCCACACAGCGGATGGCGGCGATCTCCTTGACCTTTTTGTCCTGCAGCAGCAGGCGCACCAGCTCCCGCTCGGCGCTGGTGAGCTGGGAGACGTTGTTGATGAAGAAGAGCAGGCTCTGCTCCGAGCGGCGCAGCCGGTCGTACTCCCGGATGACGGTGGACTGCACCCGGGCGTTGAGCATGGGGTGGCCCGCCGCGGCGGCCCGGATGTGGGCCAGCACCTCCTCGTCCTCGGCGCCCTTGACGATGTAGTCCACCGCGCCGGTGGCCATGGCGGTGAGGATCATGCGGTCGGTGTCGTGGGCGGTGAGGTAGAGGATGAGGCGGTCGGGGTCGGCGGCGTGGATGGCCTCGGCGGCCTGGATGCCGGCGGAGGTGCTCTCCATCTCGATGTCCATCAAGATCATGTCGCTCTTGACGCTTTTCGCCAGCTCCACGATGCCCGCGCCGGTGGCCGCCTGGCCCACCACCTGCATGTCCGGCTGGGCGTTGAGCATCTCGGTGAGGTCCTGCCGCAGCAGGTCAAAGTCGTCGGCAATGAGAATGGTGATCATCGTTCGCTTTGCCCCCCTTGTTGCTGTTTCTGCCGCCCGGGCACATACCGGGGCAGCATCACGATGAAGCTGCTGCCCCTGCCCTCGGCGCTTTTGATCTGCAGGTGCCCCAGATGGCTTTTGACGATCTGGCGCACATAGTAAAGGCCCATGCCCCAGTTGGTGTTGGTGTTGCGGCTGGTGTAGAAGGGGTCGAAGATCTTCTTCTGCTCGGCGCGGGAGATGCCGGGGCCGTTGTCGCGCACGATGAAGTCCAGCCACAGACGCTCCGGCTGCACCAGCAGTTCCACCCTGGGGGCGCCCGCCGCGCCCGCCGCCTCCCACGCGTTGGTGAGCAGGTTGTACAGCGCCTCCGCCATGTGGGTGCGGTCCGCCAGCACCTGCGCCTGCACGCCCTGGTGCACCTGCACCTTCGCGTCGGGGTATTTCTGGGCCAGCCGGGCCAGCGCCGCCTCGACGATCTCGCCCGACTCCACCGGCACCAGCTCGATGTAGCTGACCTTGATGGAGCGGTAGAGCTCTTCCATGCGCTCCAGCATGGAGGCGTTCATCTCCCGCAGGCAGGCGGCCCAGTCCCGCACCTTTTCCAGGTCCGGCGCAGGGTTTTCCAGCTCCTGCTGCAGCTTTTTATGGGCCACACGGGCGGCCAGCAGCTGGTTTTTGATGCTGTGCACGAACACCGACGCGCCCATGGAGGCGGTGTCGAACTTGCGCTGGAGGGTGGTGTCCTCCTGGGCCTCCGACTGGCTGATGCGGCTGTAGTGGATCATGTTGAAGGAGCCCAGCCCCACGAAAAAGACGGTGCAGGCCAGCAGGGGCAGCCAGCTCCACCCGCTGGACAGCGCGGTGCGCAGGTAGTTCAGGGAGCCCAGGCGGATGTATTCCGAAACGTAGAAGTTGTAGATCTGGCCCGGGTCCTGGATGGCGTACATGCCGTAGAGCGCGGTGACGCTCACCAGCGCCAGCACCACCAGGCGCGTGCTGCGCTTGAAATAGGGGCTGGTGATGGCAAAATACTCCTGCAGAAGAAGCGCCAGCGCGGCGGCCACGCTGGCCACGATCCAGCCCAGGCACACCTGGCGCATGAGCACCAGCACCCAGAAGCGGCCGCCCACCACCCAGCGGAACACCGGCGGCCAATAGTAGGCCAGCAGCGCCGCTGTGCCCAGCAGGTGCGCCCGGCGGATGGCCTTTTCGTGGCGGCGCACCCAGCGCAGGTTGGAGTGGTAGATGCCGAGGCACAAAAGGAAATAGGGGAACAAACTGCGGCCCAGCGCCACCAGATACCCCAGGGTGCCAAGGGGGATGGGCAGGCCCTGAAGCCACAGCTGCAGATCGGGCAGCAAAAAGAGGAACAGGCGCTGGGGCGTGTTATAGCCGCCCATCTTGGCCACATAGGTGACCACGCCGCACATCATCACGACAAAACTGGCGGAAAGGCCGCCCAGATAGGCGGAGAGTACGTCCCGCCGGTTGGCGATGACCATCACGGCGGCCACCGCCATCAGCACCAGCACCAGCACCAGCATCGCCGCACCTCCCCTGTTTCATGTTACCGCCATTATACCACAAAATCGCCGCCGCCGGGGGATTTTTGGGCCGCGGCGCAAAAAAAGGGGGGCATAAAGAATGCCTTTATGCCCCCTTGCAGATCTTATGCGGTTTTAAGCGGCTCAGGCGCCGTAGTTGGCGGCGGCAGCCTCTTCCATGACGTCGAACAGGACGTAATCCTCCACGGGAACTTCCGCGGTGACCTGGCCGCCGTCGATGAACACCTTCTGCTGGTTCTCGTAGTAGGTCTTGACGGTGCCGTCCTTCAGGCCCTCATTGATGAACTCGCCGGTGAGCCAGTTGCCCTCGCCCACGCAGTCCAGCATGGTCTGCTCGTCGGCCTTGCACTGCTTGGCCACCCACTTGGCCACCTCTTCGATGTTGGCGGCGCGGTAGTCCTGGGCCTTCAGCAGAGCGCGGCTGAAGCGGACCAGAACGTCGTGGTTCTCATTGGCGAAGGCCTCGGTGGTGATAAAGCTGGAGGGGAAGGTGACCTGGTCGACGTAGTCGTTGTTGGTGGCCAGGGTGATCACCTTGTCGCCCATGTTCTGGGCGATGGTCATGGTGCTGGGGCTCCAGGTGGCGCAGGCGTCGATCTGCTCGCCGATCATGGCGGTGACCATGCCGTTGGCGTCCATCTCCACCAGGGTGACGTCGTCCTGGGTCAGGCCGGCGGACTCAAGGGCCAGGTTCAGGATGATCTCGGCGGAGGTGCCGGCGGTGGCGGCAATGGTCTTGCCCTTCAGGTCGGCGATGGAGCTGATGCCCTTTTCGGTGTTGGCCATCACGGCGTCGGCCAGGCTGGTGCAGTCCAGATGGAAGATCTTGGCCTCGCCGTTGATGCACAGGGAGTGGGCGCCGTGGCCGATCTGGGAAATGTCGATGTCGCCGGAAGCCATGGCGGCGATCTCAGCGGGGCCGCCCTGGAACTCGGTCAGGGTGACGTTCAGGCCCATCTCCTCAAAATAGCCCATGTTCAGAGCGGTGGACAGCAGGCTGTTGGAACCCATGTTGGGCATGTAGGCAACGCGCAGGTCCACGGTTTCGAACTCCTCGGCGGGCTCGGAAGCCGGGGTGGAAGCGGAAGCGGGCTCGGAAGCCGGGGTGGAAGCAGGGGTGCTGCTGGGGGTGCTGCCGCAGGCGGCCAGGCTCAGGGCCATAACGCCTGCCAGCGCAAGGCTGAGAAGCTTTTTCATATGTATCTTCCTCCATTGTTTTAAGCGGCGGGCGAAGGCCCGCCCCGGTGTGCCGGAAAAGAAAGACGCTTTGCCGGCTGTCGTCATCTCAAAGTATACGCGCCGGGAGCGGCATTGAAAAGTATGAAATATTCTCATACCAAGCCGGGGTAATTTTTGGCCATTTTGACAGGATCGCTGCCGGAGCCTTGTGAGTTCTGCCGGAGAAATCCCCCTCCGGCGGGCAGCGTCCGTTACCATTTGTAACCCCTTGCGACGGGCAAAAAGCGGCCCCCGCCTGTGTGGCGGGGGCCGCTCTGGTTCACGGGTCAGGCCCGTTTACGGGTGCATCAATAGCCCCGCTCGTCCTCGTCCTTTTTGCCCAGCAGCTTGCGCAGCACCAGCACCAGGATCAGCAGCACCAGAGCGATGCCGCCGATGGCGATGGGCACAACCGGCAGGCCGCCCTCGGCGTCGGTGCCGGCGGGCTCGGCGGGAGCCTCGGTGGGCGCGGGCGTCGGGGTGGGTTCAGCGGGTTCGGGGGTGGGGGTCGCCGTGGCCGGAGCCTCGGTGGGCGCGGGGGTAGCCGTGGGCTTCGGCCGCGCGGTGGCCGCCGGCTTCGGGGTGGCGGCGGGCGCCGGCACGGGGGTGGGCGTGGGGGTGGGATTCGGGGTCCAGGGCTCCTCCGGCTTCGGAGTGGGGGGGGGGGGGGGGGGGGGGGGGGGGGGGGGGGGGGGGGGGGGGGGGGGGGGGGGGGGGGGGGGGCGGGGGGGGCGGGGGGGGGGGGGGGGGCGGGGGGGGGGGGGGGGGGGGGGGGGGGATTCGGGGTCCAGGGCTCCTCCGGCTTCGGAGTGGGCGCGGGGCCCGCCTTCACACCGAAGGTGCCGTCCGGATTCTTCTCCACATGGTTGTTGGGAGCGAGGTAGGCGGTGGGGTCGCTGGAGAAGCTGCCGCCGCCGATGATCTTCTGCTCGTCCGACTTCACGAAGGACGCATCCACCGCGGCGATCTTGCCGCTGAAAGAACCGCCCGTGATGCCCGCGGAGACAGCCTGTTCCAGCTGATTGGCATTTTCGGTGGTGTTGCAGTCCATAAAGCGCACCGCGTAGTTCTGGCCGCTGGTGAAGGTGCCGCCGGCGATGGTGACATTCAGAGGCGCAGAAACGTAGCCGCCGCCGCGGCGGGCGATGACCGTGATCGCATCACCGATGCAGGAAGCGCCGGAGTTGGCACGGAACGCTTCCACCCACTCGCTGGTGGTGGTGATGCTGTCATTTTCGGCATGCTCGGTGCCGCCCTTCAGCGTGCCGCCGTAAACGTTCAGTGTGCCGCTGCAAACTTCGATGGCAGAGCCTTTCTTGGCCGTGATGACGGGGCTGTTGGCGTTGCCCTCGGCGCCGATGGTCAGCGTGCCGGCGGACGGCCAGTAGACCGCGGTGATGTCGGAGACGAGTTCGCCGCCGGTGATGGTGAGGTTGCTGCCGTTTTTACCGCCGGAGTACAGGTTGTTGGTGCTGACGGTGAAGTTGTTGCCGGATTCCAGCTTGCCGCCGGAGATGACCACATTGGCGCCCGCGCTCTCGTTGTTGTATTCCCGGTTGAAGATGGTAACGCAGGATGCGTTCGCGTTCTTCGCAGTGATGCGGCCGCCGGTGACGTTCACGCTGCCGCCGTAGGTCACGATGCCCTCGTTGGCTGTACTGCTGAGCGAACCGGCGGTGGTGACATTTCCGCCCACATTGAAAATCAGGCAGCTGCCGTCCCACGATTTCACCGTGCTGCTCAGCGTGGCGTTGGAAGCAATGTTCAGCGTGCCGGTGTTGGCAATGCCGGAGAATGCTTCGCTCCAGGCAACGACACCGTTCTGAATGGTGAGGCTGCCATGGTTGACAATGCCCACCATTTTCGCCTTCACGTTGCCTTTCGGATCGTATTGCTGTTCACCCTTCAGGTTCAGGATCTTCCTTGCCAGGTCCAGAGTGACATTTTTGCCCTCGGGAACGACCACATCCTCGGCGGCGATGGCCAGCAGGGTGATCACATCACCGGGGTTGGCGGCGTTCACCGCGGCGTTGATGGAGGTGTAGTCCACGCCGTTGACCGAGGCCACGGGGGTGGTCTCAGGGGTATCGCCCTTCACAATCCACTCGCCCTGGTCGTTCTTGATGGCGTTGTTCTCAGAGCCGGCGTAAGTGGTGTCATAGGTATATCCACTGCCAGCGGCGCTGCTGATGGTGCCGGCTCCGCCGTTCACCGTTCCGGTGCTCTCGAAGCCGATGATCTCCAGCTCGGTGCCGGCTTTCAGATAACCGTAGCCGAACACGTAGCCCACACTGCCGGCGGCAGTGATGGCGCCCGCATTGGAGCAGTTGTAAACACCGATGTCATCCATGGAGCCGCTGCCGGTACCGAAGATGGCGCCGATGTTGTAGCCGGCGCTGCCGCCCACGGCGGCTTCATTGCGGCAGTTGATGAACTCCACAGGGGCGTTCTCTGCATCCTTATTGCCCACAGCGGCCGCGATGGCGGCGCAGCCGTAGGAACCGCCGGTCACAGCGACGCGGCCCTTCACGGTGATGTTCTGGAAGGTGACGCCTGCCACAGCATAGCCCGCCACACCGCCGGTATAGGCAGTGGCGGTCTCCACGTCCACATCCAGAGTCAGATTTTTGATGGTGGCATACTTCAAGCTGGTGAACATGCCGGTCTGGCTGGAGGTCGCGCGGATGGTCAGGCCGGTGATGGAATGGCCCTGGCCGTCAAAGGTGCGGCGGGCGGTGTTGCTGTCGCCGTAGAACCCGTTGCTGCCCGCGCCGATGGGCTGGAACTGCACGCCGGCAGGCATGGTCACGTCGCTCTCCAGGGTGACGTTCCGCACACTGCCGTATTCCACCAGATAGGTCAGCCACATCCTTGTGGCTTTTTCAACAAACCCGGGCCGGATTTTACATTTTTGAAGCATAAACGCCCCGGGCCGCGAGGGTCCGGGGCGTTTTGGTGCGGTTTTTCGCGCTTATTTGCGCACTTCCAGATACTCCTGGTACACCTGGCTCCAGATGTAGTTCTTCAGCTCCAAAAAGCGGGGGCTCATCTTGGTCTCCTGGTCGCGGGGATAGGGGATGTCGATGTCCACGATCTCCTTGATGCGGCCGGGGCGGGCGCTCATAATGACCACCTTCTGGCCCAGGATGATGGCCTCGTCCACGTCGTGGGTGATGAAAAAGCAGGTCTTCTGCTCGGTCTCCCAGGTCTTCAGCAGCTCAGACTGCAGCTGGGTGCGGGTCTGGGCGTCCAGCGCGCCGAAGGGTTCGTCCATCAGCAGCACCTGGGGCTCGGCGGCGTAGGCGCGGGCGATGGCCACGCGCTGCTTCATGCCGCCGGAAAGCTCCTTGGGGTAGTGGTTGGAAAACTTCTCCAGATCCACCATCTTCAAGTATTTATCCACGATGGCGTCCGCCTCGGGGCCCTTGATGCCGCGCATGTCCAACGCGAACTTGACGTTGTTGCGCACGGTGAGCCAGGGGAACAGGGCGTACTGCTGGAACACCACGCCGCGCTCGGGGCCGGGGCCTTCCACCTTCTTGCCGTCCACATAGACGCTGCCGCTGGTGGGCTCCAGCAGGCCGGCGATGATGTTCAGGATGGTGGACTTGCCGCAGCCGGAGGGGCCCACCACCGTGATGAATTCGTTCTCGTGAATGTCCAGGGTGACGCCGTTCAGGGCGATCATCTCGCCGCCGCGGCCATTGAACTTCTTGACGACGTTGTCGATCTTGACCTTTACTGCTGCACTGTTTCCTGCCATCCTGTGAGCCTCCTCTCTAAGAACCGAACCAGCTTCTCCATGGAGATGCCGATGATGCCGATGACGATGATGCCCATGAGCACGGTGCCCATGTCGTAGTAGCCGCTGGCCTTCTGGATCATCATGCCCAGGCCCTCGGAAGCGCCGGTCAGCTCGGCGGCCACCAGGGTGGTCAGCGCGGCGGACAGGCCCAGGCGGGCGCCAGTGAGGATGAAGGGGGTGGAAGCGGGAATGACCACCCGGAAGAAGATGTCACGGTCGGTGGCGCCCAGGATGCGGGCGGCCTTGATGAGGGTGATGTCCACGTTGCACACGCCCTGGTAGATGGTGACCACCAGCACCAGGAAGCAGGCGATGAAGAT
>NZ_CALXHK010000052.1:0-13442 GCF_944388085.1 Candidatus Allofournierella excrementigallinarum
ACATGCTGTGGGTGATGCCCTCGATGGCGTCCTGGATGGGGTGGGCGAAGTCGTAGAGCGGGTAGATGCACCAGGCGTCACCCTGGCGGTGGTGGTGGGCCCGCACGATGCGGTAGATGGCCGGGTCGCGCATGTTCATGTTGGGGCTGGCCATGTCGATCTTGGCCCGCAGGGTGCGGCTGCCGTCGGCGAATTCGCCGGCGCGCATGCGGCGGAAAAGGTCCAGGTTCTCCTCCACCGAACGCTCGCGCCAGGGGCTGGGCCGGCCCGGCTCGGTCAGCGTGCCCCGGTACTCCTGCATCTGTTCGCGGGAGAGGTCGCACACGTAGGCCTTGCCCTCCTTGATGAGCTGCTCGGCGTACTGGTAGCACTGCTCGAAATAATCGCTGCCGTAGTAGATGCCGCCGTTGGGGATGGCGCCCAGCCAGCGCAGGTCCTCCTCGATGCTCTTGACGTATTCGTCGTCCTCCCGCACGGGGTTGGTGTCGTCATAGCGCAGGTTGAACTTGCCGCCGTAGGCGGTGGCGATGCCCCAGTTGATCCAGATGGCCTTGGCGCTGCCGATGTGCAGATAGCCGTTGGGCTCCGGCGGGAAACGGGTGTGGATCTCTTTCACCCGGCCTTCGGCCAGGTCCGCGTCGATGATCTCGGTGAGAAAATTGCTGGGCTTTTCCATGGGCTTGCCCCTCCTCGAAAACTGTCCGAACGCCGGCAGGGCCGCCGGCGTTTCATTATCTGTACCATTTTACAGGATTTTTTCTTCGATTGCAACATAAAACCGCCGCCCGCGCCCGCGGGGTTTGACAAAAAAGGGGGATGTATGATACTTTATTACAGATACTGGGGCAGTGGGCGGTTTTGGCGCGTTTCGCGCCCGGCCCGCCCCCCGACACAAAGAAAGCGGGTCGTGCATCCTATGCATCACAAACCAAGATTCCTCACAAAAGATTTTGCCGTTTACGCGCTGCTTTTGAACCTGGGCCTGTTCTTCTCGGCGGCGGGCATCCACCTGTTCAAAACCCCCAACCACTTCGCCATGGGCGGCACCAGCGGCGTGTCCATCATCCTGGCGAGCCTGTTCCCCGGCCTCAACGTGGGCGGCGCGCTGTTCATCATCAACGCGGCGCTGGTGGCGCTGGGCCTTGTGTTCCTGGGCGCAAAAACCATGGGCGTGACCATCTATTCCTCCTTTGCCCTGTCCGCCTTCGTTTCGGCGCTGGAAAAGGCGTACCCCATGCCCCGCCCCTTCACCGACGACACCATGCTGGAGCTGTGCTTTGCGGTGGTCCTGCCCGCCGTGGGCAGCGCCATCGTGTTCAACGTGGGCGCCTCCACCGGCGGCACCGACATCGTGGCCATGATCCTCTCCAAATACACCGGCCTCGAGGTGGGGCGTGCGCTGCTGGTGTCCGACCTGGCCATCGCCGTGTGGGCGGGCGGGATCTACGGCGTCGCCACCGGCCTGTACTGCATGCTGGGCACCTTTGCCAAGGCCTTTGTGGTGGACAGCATGATCGAGGGCTTCAACCAGCGCAAGGTCATCACCGTCATCACCTCCCGCCCCGAGGACCTGAAGGCCTTTATCCTGGAAAAGCTGAACCGCAGCGCCACGGTCTACACCGCCCGCGGCGCCTACACCGGCAAGGAGGAACAGGTGTTCACCACCGTGCTCACCCGGCGGCAGGCGGTGGCCCTGCGCAACCATCTGCGCCGGGCGGACCCCACCGCCTTTCTCACCATCGTCAATTCCTCCGAGATCGTGGGCAAGGGGTTCCGTTCGCTGTGAGGAAGCTGGCAACATCCCCCGGATTCAAACATTTTTCAAATTTGTCTGTTATAATCAAACTGTTTTGCTGTTTTCGCGTCCTCGCCACGGGGCAGGGCGCGTCTTATCAAAGAAAGAGGAGATCAAATGCGCGTTGGTCTGGACATTGGTTCCACTACCATCAAATGTGTGGTTCTGAACGACGCGGACGAGGTGATCTTTGACACCTACGAGCGCCACGGAAGCCACATCACCGAAAAAGCAAAGGAAATTCTGGAGCAGGTGCACACCCGGCTGGGCGGGCGCCCCGCCTGGCTTGCCATCTCCGGCTCGGCGGGCATGGGCCTGGCCGGAAGCTGCGGCGTGCCCTTCGTGCAGGAGGTGTTCGCCACCCGCGTGGCGGCAAAGCGCCTCGCGCCGGGCACCGACGTCATCATCGAGCTGGGGGGCGAGGACGCCAAGATCCTCTTCCTCACCGGCGGCACCGAGGTGCGCATGAACGGCAGCTGCGCCGGCGGCACCGGGGCCTTCATCGACCAGATGGCCACCCTGCTGAAGATGAGCCCGGAGGAGCTGAACGCCGCCGCGGCCACCGCCAAACGCACCTACACCATCGCCAGCCGCTGCGGCGTGTTCGCCAAGAGCGACATCCAGCCCCTCATCAACCAGGGCGCGGCGGCGGGGGACATCGCCGCCTCCATCTACGGCGCGGTGGTCAACCAGACCATCGCCGGCCTGGCCCAGGGGCGGGCCATCAAGGGCAACATTCTGTATCTGGGCGGGCCGCTCACCTTCAACAGCGTGCTGCGCCAGACCTTTGACAAAACCCTGGGGGTCGCGGGCCTGTGCCCCGAACACAGCCTGCACTTCGTGGCGCTGGGCGCGGCCTTCTATGCCGACAAGCAGTTCAACCTGGCCCAGGTGGCCCAGGCGGTGGAACACAACGCCGCCGCCGGCAATTGGGCCAGCGAGCCGCCCCTGTTTGCCTCGAAGGAGGAATACGAGGCCTTCCATGCGAGGCACCTGAAAGCCAGCGTGCCCCATGTGCCCTTTGCCGCCGGCTGCGGCCCGGTGCACATCGGCATCGACTCCGGCTCCACCACCGTGAAGCTGGCGGTCATCGACCAGGACGCGAACCTTCTGTTCACCAGCTACCAGCCGAACCTGGGCAACCCGGTGCCGCTGGTAAAGGAAGTGCTGCAAAAGCTCTACGCCGACCATCCGGGCCTGGAGGTGGCCAGCGTCACCACCACCGGCTATGGCGAAGCCCTCATCCAGCACGCCTTTAACGCCGACGCCGGCGTGGTGGAGACGGTGGCCCATTTCACCGCCGCCCGCCACTTTCTGCCCGAGGTGGACTTCATCATCGACATCGGCGGCCAGGATATGAAGTGCTTCAAGATCGAGGACGGGGCCATCAGCGACATCTTCCTCAACGAGGCCTGCTCCTCCGGCTGCGGCAGCTTTTTGCAGACCTTCGCCGAGGCGCTGGGCTACGACGTGAAGGAGTTCGCGGCCCTGGGCCTCTTTGCCGACCGCCCGGTGGACCTGGGCAGCCGCTGCACCGTGTTCATGAACTCCAGCGTCAAGCAGGCCCAGAAGGACGGCGCGTCCATCCAGAACATCTCGGCGGGCCTGTCCATCAGCGTGGTCAAGAACGCCCTGTATAAAGTCATCCGCGCCTCCAGCCCCGAGGAGCTGGGCCGCCACATCGTGGTGCAGGGCGGCACCTTCTACAACGAGGCGGTGCTGCGCGCCTTTGAAAAGGAGATGGGCGTGGAGGTCATCCGGCCGGACATCGCCGGCCTGATGGGCGCCTTCGGCGCGGCGCTCCACGGCCGCGCCACCGCAAAACCCGGCCAGAGGAGCACCGTGCTGGGCCCTGAGGAGCTGGCGGCGTTCAGCCAGACCACCCGCACCGTGCAGTGCGGCGGCTGCACCAACCACTGCCAGCTCACCATCAACACCTTCGCCGGCGGGCGGCGGCTCATCAGCGGCAACCGCTGCGAGCACCCGGTGAGCGGCGGGGCCGCCGGCGGCGACGATTCCCTCAACCTCTACCGTTACAAGCAGAACCTGCTGGCGGGCTACAAGCCGGTGGAGGGTCCCCGGGGCCGCATCGGCATCCCCCTGTGCCTGAACATGTACGAGCTGCTGCCCTTCTGGCACGCCTTCTTCACCTCCCTGGGCTTTGCCGTCGTCACCAGCCCTGCTTCCGACCGGGCGCTTTATACCGCCGGCCAGGCCAGCATCCCCAGCGACACGGTGTGCTTCCCCGCAAAACTTGCCCACGGCCACATCAAGGCCCTCAGCGAGATGGGTGTGGACGCCATCTTCTACCCCTGCATGAGCTACAACATCGACGAGCGCCTGGGCGACAACCACTACAACTGCCCGGTGGTGGCCTACTACCCCGAAGTGCTGGAGGTCAACTGCCCCGAGCTGGCTTCCATCCCCTTCATCGACGACTTCGTGGGCCTGCACCGCCCGGCGGATTTTAAAAACAAAATGTATTTTATTCTCAAAAAATACTTTAAGGGCATTGATAAGGAAGAGGTTGCAAAAGCCGCCGACCTGGGCTATGCCGAATACCGCGGCCACATGCAGCGCCTGCGGGACAAGGGCGCCCAGATCATCCAAAGCGCCCGGGCGGCGGGCAAGCGCATCATCGTGCTGGCGGGGCGGCCCTACCATGTGGACCCGGAGGTCAACCACGGCATCGACGGCCTGATCTGCCGGCACGGCGCGGCGGTCGTCACCGAGGACAGCGTGGCCTGGCACATGGAGAAATTTCCCACCACCGTGCTCAACCAGTGGACCTACCACTCCCGGCTTTACGCCGCGGCCAAATACTGCACCACCCAGCCGGACATGGACCTGGTGCAGCTGGTGAGCTTCGGCTGCGGGGTGGACGCCATCACCACCGACGAGACCCGCAGCATCCTGCAGGCGGGGGGCAAGCTGTACACCCAGCTGAAGATCGACGAGATCACCAACCTCGGCGCGGTGAACATCCGCCTGCGCAGCCTCTTCGCCGCGCTGGACGAAAAGCAAAGAAAGGGGGAATGAGACGATGGAGAACGCACTGAATTACCCGCGCTTTACGCCCCAAATGAAAAAGACCCACACCATCCTCATCCCCAACATGGCCCCGGTGCAGTTCACCCTGCTGCAGGCGGCGCTGGAAAAGGAGGGCTACCGCACCGAGATCTTGGGCAACTGCGGCAGCCAGGTGGCCCAGCTGGGCCTGAAATACGTCCACAACGACACCTGCTACCCGGCGCTGCTGGTCATCGGCCAGTTCCTGGACGCCTTAAACAGCGGCAAGTACGACCTGGACCACACCGCCCTGCTCATCACCCAGACGGGCGGCGGCTGCCGGGCCTCCAACTACATCCACCTTCTGCGCAAGGCGCTGGACCGCGCGGGCTACGGCCGCATCCCGGTGGCCAGCCTGAACTTCTCCGGCCTTGAGAAGGACTCGGGCTTCCAGATGACCCTGCCCCTTCTGCGCATGGCGCTGGCGGCCATCGTCTACGGCGACCTTTTGATGGCCCTGCGCAACCAGACCGCCCCTTATGAAAAGGAAAAAGGCGCGGCCGCGGCCCTCACCGACCGGTGGCTGGGCCGCCTGCGGGAGGATTTCCTCAATGGCCGGAACATCTCGGCGGGCGCGATGAAAAAGCTGTTCCCCGCCATCGCCGCCGACTACGCCGCCATTCCCGTGGAGCGGACGCCCAAGGTGAAGGTGGGCGTCGTGGGCGAAATCTACGTCAAGTATTCGCCTCTGGGCAACAACCGGCTGGAGGAATTTTTGGCAAGCGAAGGGTGCGAGGTGAACCTGCCGGGCCTTTTGGGCTTCGTGCAGTACTGCATCAGCAACATGGGCGACACCGTGCGCTTCTATGGCGGCTCCAGGGCCGCCGTCTGGGGCTCGGAGGCGCTGCTGAAGTATATGGACGGCATCGAGCGGGCGGCGGGCGCCGCCATGAAGGCGGCGGGCTTCCACGCCCCCGCGCCCTTTTTGGAACTGCGCACCATGGCCGACGGCATCATCAGCCGGGGCAACAAGATGGGCGAGGGCTGGCTGCTCACCGCCGAGATGGTGGAGCTGGTCACCAGCGGCTACGAGAACATCGTCTGCGCCCAGCCCTTTGGCTGCCTGCCCAACCACATCTGCGGCAAGGGCATGATCAGCCGCATCCGGGCCATCTACCCCACCGCCAACATCACCCCCATCGACTATGACCCCAGCGCCACGCCGGTGAACCAGGAGAACCGCATCAAACTGATGCTCAGCGTGGCCAAGGAGCGGCTGGACGAAGCCGCCGCCCCCGCCGCCCCCTCGCTGGCCGAACCGGTGGCCGCGGGCGAAAAGGCCGTGCCGGCCTATCTGTAAAATAACTTTGGAGCGGGGCGGGCGTTTTGTCCGCCCCGTGCCGTGAGAGGAACGAGAGACAAATGGCCCAGCTGATCGTATTTGACATGGAGTGGAACATGGGTTACGCGCCCAAGACCTTCCGTTACCAGGGCGCGGAGCAGACCTTGCGGGGCGAGATCATCCAGATCGGCGCGGCAAAGGTGGAAGGCGGCCAGATCACCGGCACCTTCACCGTGACCATGCGGCCCAGAATTTTCCCCAAGCTCCACCACCATGTGGCCAAGGTCACCGGCCTGACCCAGAAGGACCTGGCGGCGGGGGTGCCCGTGGCCGAGGGCCTGCGCCGCTTCATGGACTGGTGCGGCCCCGACGCGGCGCTGGGCGAGTGGGGCCAGGACGATGTGCCGGTGCTCAAGCAGAACCTGGTGCTGGCGGGGCTGGACGAAAGCTGGCCCCACACCTGGTACGACCTGCAGCGGGCCTTCCTCAGCCAGCGGCCCCGGGCCGAGGGGGAGAGCATGACGCTGGAGAGCGTGGTGGAGCGCCTGGGCATCGAGAAGGACGAGGCCTTCCACGACGCGCTGGCCGACGCGGTCTACACCGCGAAGGTGTGCGCCTTCATCGACCTGGACAAGGCCCTGGCGGAGTATCCCGGCGAGGAGGAGCAGCTGCGGGCCCTCACCTGCCCGGAGGGCAGCCGCCGCCGCGACTTCACCCTCTGGCGGGGCTGCGCCGACGGCGAAGCGTGGCTCACCGATGAGGCCATGCGCCGGGCGGTGTGCCCCGAGTGCGGCGCGCCCCTCGCCCCCAACGAGGGGGACTGGTGGCTGCGCAAGGGAAACAACAGCCTGTATTCCATGGGCCGCTGCGCCGCCCACGGCCCGGTGCTCATCTGGCTGCGGCGGATGCGCTCGGACGGGCTGCACCACACCTTCGCCCGGGCCACCGAGCCGGCGGACGAGGCCCAGGCCGCCCGCTGGGAGAAGGACAAGAAGGCCGCCATCGCCCGGGCCAAGCGCCGTGCGGAAAAGGAGGCGGCCCAGGCCGCCGAGCGGGTGAAAAACGCGGGGCGGTGATGATAATGGCAAAAAAGGGAGCGGCCCGCGGGCCGCTCCCTTTTTCTTTGGGCTCACACATAGAACAGCATGGTGCTGTAGCTGGGCAGGGGCCAATAGTCCCGGCCGCAGATGCCCTCCGCCGCGTCGGCGGCGGCCCGCAGGGCCTGCATGGCGGGCAGCACCTGGTCGTGGTAGGCTTTGGCCTCCGCCAGCGCGTCGGTCATGGCCTCGGCGGCCTCCACCTGGGCTTCCAGGCGGTCGGCGGCGTCGCTCATGGCGTCGGTGTAGTTGGTCAGCTGGCGCAGGGCCTTCTCCTCCGCCTTGCAGCTGATGCCGGGGCAGGCGGCCTTCTTGGCGGCGATGCCGTTGGCCAGGCCGGTCATGTAGGCGCAGGCGGCGGGCACCAGCTGGCGGCGGGTCATCTCCATCATGGTGCCGGCCTCGATGTGGCGCACCTTGGCGTAGTTTTCCAGCTTCACCTCGTAGCGGCTGCGGGCCTCGGTCTCGCTGAGCACGCCCATCATGCGGAACAGCTCCAGGTTTTTGGGGGCGATCATGGCCTCCAATGCGTCGGAGGCGGCGGGGGTGGAGCCAAGGCCGCGGCGGGCGGCCTCCTCCTCCCACTCCTTGGAGTAGCCGTTGCCGTTGAAGATGACCCGCTTGTGGTCTCGGATGGTGCGCTTGACCAGCGCGATGACGGCGGTGTCGAAGTCTTCGGCCTGCTCCAGCTCGTCGGCATAGCCCTTCAGCTCCTTGGCCACCGCCGTGTTCAGCACGGTGTTCGCGTCGGACATGTTGGCGGAGGAGCCGGGCATGCGGAACTCGAACTTGTTGCCGGTGAAGGCGAAGGGGCTGGTGCGGTTGCGGTCGGTGGTGTCTTTCGCGAACTTGGGCAGCACGTCCACGCCCAGGTCGATCTTGGCGGCCTCGGGGGCCACGTACCGGCTGTCGGAGGCGATGGCGTCCAGGATGGCGGCCAGGTCGTCGCCCACGAACACCGACACGATGGCCGGCGGCGCCTCGTTGCCGCCCAGGCGGTGCTCGTTGCCCGCCGAGGCGATGCACATGCGAAGCAGGTCCTGATACTCGTCCACCGCGCGGATGACGGCGGCGAAGAAGATGAGGAACTGGAGGTTATCCATGGGGGTGTCGCCGGGGTCCAGCAGGTTCATGCCGGGGGCGCTCAGCGACCAGTTGTTGTGCTTGCCGGAGCCGTTGACCCCCTCAAAGGGCTTTTCGTGCAGCAGGCACACAAGGCCGTGCTTCGGGGCCAGCCGGCGCATGAATTCCATGGTCAGCAGGTTGTGGTCCACCGCCACGTTGCAGCGGTCGAAGAGGGGGGCCAGCTCGTGCTGGGCGGGGGCCACCTCGTTGTGCTTGGTCTTTGCGCCCACGCCCAGCTTCCACAGCTCCTCGTCCAGCTCGTGCATGAAGGCGCTCACCTCCGGGCGCAGCGCGCCGAAGTAGTGCTCCTCCAGTTCCTGGCCCTTGGCGGGGGCCGCGCCGAAGAGGGTGCGGCCGGTGAGGATGAGGTCCTCCCGCTGCTCGTAGTGCTCTTTTTTGATGAGGAAATACTCCTGCTCCAGCCCCACGGTCACGTCCACATGGGCGATGTCCTTGCCGAACAGCTTCAAAATGCGGCAGGCCTGGTCGCTCACCGCCTTCATGCTGCGCAGAAGGGGCGTTTTTTCGTCCAGCGCCTCCCCCGTCCAGCTGCAAAAAGCGGTGGGGATGCACAAAGTGCCGTCCTTCACAAAGGCGTAGCTGGTGGGGTCCCAGGTGGTGTAGCCCCTGGCCTCGGCGGTGGCCCGCAGGCCGCCGGAGGGGAAGCTGGAAGCGTCCGACTCGCCCCGCACCAGCTCCTTGCCGGAAAACTCCATGATGGCGGTGCCGTCCTTCATGGGGCTGATGAAGCTGTCGTGCTTTTCGCTGGTGATGCCGGTGAGGGACTGGAACCAGTGGGTGTAGTGGGTGGCGCCCTTCTCGATGGCCCAGTCCCGCATGAAGCTGGCCACCACGTTGGCCAGCTCGATGTCCAGGGGCTGGCCCTTCTGCAGGGTGGCCTTGAGGCTCCTGTAGGTGGCGGCGGGCAGCCGCTCTTTCATCACATGCTCGTTGAACACCAGCGAGCCGTACACTTCCTTCGGATTCGGATGGGGCATGGTCGGTTCCTCCCTGCCGCGGCGCGGCAAAACTTATGTGATGAATTATACGGCGGCGCGGCGGGCGCTGTCAACGGTTTTGCCGCCCTCACACCACCTGGAAGAGATAGAATTTAAGGTAGTTCGTCTCCTCCACGTTCCACAGAATGGGGTGGTCGGGGGCCTGCTGGCGGGCCTCGATCTGCCGCAGCTGCCGCCCGGCGTCCCGCGCCGCCTCGGCCAGCATGGCCTCGAACATGGCGGGGGTGGCAAAGTGGCTGCAGCTGGCGGTGGCCAGGATGCCGCCCCTTGGCAGCAGCTTCATGGCCCGGTAGTTGATCTCCTTGTAGCCCCGCATGGCGTTTGCCGCCGTTTTGCGGGCCTTGGTGAAGGCGGGCGGGTCCAGGATGATGAAGTCGTAACCGTGCCTGCCCTCCAGGGAAGGCAGCAGGTCGAACACGTCGGCGCAGACGAAGTCCATCCGGCCTTCCAGGCCGTTGAGGATTGCGTTTTGGCGGGCCATCTCCACCGCCGCCCCGCTCACGTCCACCGCCGTCACATGCTCGGCCCCGCCGAAAGCGGCGTTCAAAGCAAAGCTGCCGGTGTGGGTGAAGCAGTCCAGCACCCGGCGGCCTTTTGCCAGCTGGGCCACCCGGCGGCGGTTGAGCTTCTGGTCCAGGAAAAAGCCGGTCTTCTGCCCGTTCTCCACGTCCACATGGTAGCGCACGCCGTTTTCAGTGATGATGGTCTCGGCCTTCTCCGGGTGGCAAAGGCCCGGCGCCTCCAGCCAGCCCTTGCCCTGGGCCAGGCCCTCTTTTTCCCGCAGGCTGGCGTCGTTGCGCAGAAAAACCCCCTGAATGGTCTCGCCGTCGGCGGCCAGCGTCTCCACCAGCAGCCGGGCCAGCATCTCGCGGCGCTTTTCCATGCCGTAGGAGAGGATCTGCACCGACAGGAGGGGCCCGAAGCGATCCACCGTCAGGCCGGGCAGGCCGTCCGCCTCGCCGAACACCACCCGGCAGCAGGCAAGGTCCTCCGGCGGGTAGACGGCCTTGCGGTAGGCCCAGGCGTACTGGATGCGCCGCCGCCAGAAATCTTCGTCGAAGCGGTCGTTGGCGTTGCGGCTCAAAAGCCGGACTCTGATCTTGCTGGCCTCGCTGAGCAGGCCGCTGCCCAGATACCGCCCCTTGCGGCTGAGCACGTCCACCACCGCGCCGTTTTCCGGCGGCGGGGCGGGGGCGGCGGCGATCTCGTCGGCGTAGACCCAGGGGTGGCCTTTCAGGATGGCGGCCTCGGCCTTGGGGGTGACGGTGTAGGCGGGATAGCATCGTTCAGCTTTCATAACAAGGGCTCCCTCATATCGGTTGAAAACCGGTTATAATAATGGTACCATTTCAGTATAGCGGCTCGCGGGGCCCACGGCAAGGGCACGGGCCGGAAAAGGAGACGCAAAACCATGGAAATAGAACGCAAATGGCTGGTGAAAGACTGGCCCCGGGGCCTGGAACCGGTGCGCACCCTGCGCATGCGCCAGGGCTACATCGCCCTGCGGCCCACCGTGCGCATCCGGGAGGAGGCGGACGAGGCGGGCGTGGAATATATCCTCTGCTTCAAGGGCAAGGCGGGGCCGGGGGGGCTTTCCCGCACCGAGATCGAAACGCCCATCGAGCGGGGGCTGTTCCTTCAGCTGGAGGAACTCATCGGCAAGCCCCTCATCCACAAGGAACAGCGCCGCTACCCCCTGGCGGGCGGCCTCACCCTGGAGGTGAACCGGGTGGACGCGGGCATGGCCACCGAGTTTTTCTACGCCGAGGTGGAGTTTGCCTCGGAGGCCCAGGCCCTTGCCTGGAAGCCCGGCGCGCTGCGGGAGTATCTCGGCCGGGAGGTCACCGGCGAGAAGGGCCGGAGCATGGCCGACTACTGGGCAAAGACGAGAGGCGAGGGCTGAACCGCCCGCCCATGACAAAACCGCTCCGCGCAGCGCGGGGCGGTTTTTGCCGCCCGAAACAGGCACCCTTTTCCCCCTTTCTGTATACAGTGGAGGAAAAGGGGGTCGAGGGAGTTGCACCGGATCGCGGCGGCTGTATGGATGGACCTTGTGCCCTGCCTGTGCACGGCGCTGGGCGCGGGGACGGTGTTTTTGACCGGGCGGCGCACTGCCGGCCCGGGGCGGGGGGCCATGGGGCTTTCGGCGGGCATCATGCTGGGGGCGGGGCTGTTCGGCCTGCTGCTGCCCGCCGCGGAAGAGGGCGGCTGGCCGGCGGCGCTGGCGGGCTTTTTTGCGGGCGCGGCGGCGTTGGCGGCGCTGGGGCCGCTGGCCGGGCGCGTCACCCGGAAGAAAGGCGCGGCGGGCCTTGTGCTGGCCAGCGCCTTCTACAACCTGCCCCAGGGCATGGCGGCGGGCCTTGCCGGGGCGCTGGCCGCTTCGGGGGAGGGGGCGGGGGCCGCGGGGGCCCTCGCTTTCAGCCTGGGGCTGGGAGTGCAGAACTTCCCCGAGGGCGCGGCCGTCAGCCTGCCGCTGCGGGCGGCGGGGGCCTCCCGGCGGGCGGCCTTCGCGGCGGGGGCGGCCAGCGGCCTGGTGGAGCTGGCGGGGGCGGCGCTGGCGGGGGCGCTGGCGGTGCGGCTTGCGCCGGCGCTGCCCTGGCTGATGGGCGCGGCGGCGGGCACCATGGCCCTCACGGTGGCCCGGCAGCTGGCCCCCGCCGCCCGGGGCGAAGGGGGCCGGGGGGCGGCGTGCGCCGCTCTGGGCTTCGGGGGCATGCTGGCATTGAGCGCCCTGCTGGGATGAAAAACGGGGGCCGCGTTCCGAAAAGAACGCGGCCCATTCTTTTTTCTTCGGCGGGTGGGGGGCTTAAAGATTCATTTCATCCACGATGGCGGCGGGCTTTGCGGTCATTTCCACCCAAGCCGGAACAAAGCCGCATTTGACGGCATTCCTGGCTGACCGTATGTTTGACCAGGCCGCGCAATAAAACGGCACTTTGTTCCGGTTCAGGATCTCCCTTGCCAGCGCGCTCGTCAGCGCAGAGGCAATGCCCCGCCGCCTGTATTCCGGCAGAACATCCACGCCGATCTGCCACATCTCTTCGCAATCCGCGGAACAGGCGGCCAACCCGACCAGCGCGCTCCCATCGTATGCGCCGGCTCCAAGCACATCCAGATGCCTGCGCTCTTTGCAAAGCGCATTGCTCCATTCCGGCAGATACAGCCCTTCAAAATCTTCCGGCTCCAGCAGGCGCGTTTCGTAAGCGCAGGAAAGGAGCGGCATCCTGCCTGCGTCTGGCAGATAATATTCCGCCATAAAGCATATTTTATGCCCTTTTTCGGCCAGGCGTTCATTCAGCCAGTGCATATTCGGCGTTTCAAAACAGTGGTAAAACTCAAACTTCCCGATGTACTCGCGCACCAGAGCAAACGTCTCGCAGATTGAAGCGGCCACGACATTATTCCCATAGGAAACAAGGCTGCAGGTGATGGGCCGTTTCAAATATTTCCGGGCGTTCTTTCCCATTTTTAAAGGCACGGCCACATTTCTGCCTGCCGCGAGATCCGCCTCGCGGCATCCCAGGTCCTCTGCGGACTGCCTCATGGCGATTTCAAGCATTTCACGATTCGTCATAAGCCTGCTCCGATCCTTCAAGACGCTTTCGGCATTGCACGGGATATGCACAAACCAGGCGCGCCGCCTCGTTGTGAAACGGCGCCCCGGCTTATTTGGCATCCATGCCTGCGAACCGTCCGGCCCCGGCAGCGCCCGGCGCTTCCTTGCCGGCGCACGCCGGGAACGCCGCGCTCCGCTTTTTTTGCCTTTCATCACCGCTCTGCGGCGGCGAAGAGGGCCCCCAGGTCGGCGAAGAGGTCGTGGGGCAGCATGCCGTACTGGCCCAGGCGCTTCGCGCACTGGTCCGCCGCCGCCCCGTGCAGCCACACGCCGCACACCGCCGCGTCCAGGGGCGGAAGGCCCTGGGCCGCAAGGCCGGCGATCATGCCTGCAAGGATGTCCCCGCTGCCGCCCCGGGAAAGGCCGGGGTTCCCGGTGGGGTTCACGAACACTCCGCCCTGCGGCCCCGCCCCGAGCGTGCGGGGGCCTTTCAGCACCA
>NZ_CALXHK010000053.1:0-13129 GCF_944388085.1 Candidatus Allofournierella excrementigallinarum
GGAGCCGTTGGAAGAAAGCACCTCGCTGACCAGGCGGATGGTGTAGGGGAACTCCTCCACGCTGGGCAGCACGGGCACCAGCGCGCGCTCGGCCAGCGCGCCGTGGCCGATCTCGCGGCGGCCGGGGCTGCGGGGGGCGCGGGCCTCGCCCACGGAGTAGGGCGGGAAGTTGTAGTGATGGATATAGCGCTTGTAGGGCTCGGTGCCCAGGTCGTCCATCAGCTGGCTGTCCTTGGTGGAGCCCAGGGTGGTGACGGTGAGCACCTGGGTCTGGCCGCGGGTGAACATGCCGCTGCCGTGCACCCGGGGCAGCAGGCCCACTTCGGCGGCCAGGGGCCGGATCTCGTTGATGCCGCGGCCGTCCACGCGCTTGCCTTCGTCCAGCAGCCAGCGGCGCACCACGAACTTCTGCATCTTGTACATCAGTTCTTCGATGGCGGAATCGCCCCACTGCTCGGCATACTGGGCCTCCAGCTTCTCGCGGATGGGGGCAAGACGGGCGTCGCGGACGTTCTTGTCGTCGGTGTCCATGGCGGCCTTGAACTCGTCCAGATACTCCGCCTTCACGGCCTCGAACAGGTCGTGGTCCAGCTCCATGTCCTGGAAGGGCTTCTTGGGCTTGCCGATCTCGGCCACGATGCCATTGATGAACTCGATGACCTTTTTGATCTCTGCGTGGGCGGCCTTGATGGCGTTCAGCATGGTGGCCTCGTCCACCTCGTTGGCGCCGGCCTCGATCATCACGATCTTCTTCTCGGTGGCGGCCACGGTGAGCTGCAGGTCGCTCTTCTCACGCTGCTCCAGGGTGGGGTTCACCACCAGCTCGCCGTCCACCAGGCCCATGAACACGCCGCCGATGGGGCCGGCCCAGGGGATGTCGGAGATGGACAGGGCGATGGAGGTGCCGATCATGCCGGTGATCTCCGGGCTGCAGTCCTGGTCCACGCTCATGACGGTCATGGTGACGCACACGTCGTTGCGCATGGTCTTGGGGAACAGGGGCCGGATGGGCCGGTCCACCACGCGGCTGGTGAGGATGGCCTTCTCGCCGGGGCGGCCCTCACGGCGCATGAAGCTGCCGGGGATGCGGCCCACGGAGTAGAGCTTTTCTTCAAAGTCCACGCTCAGGGGGAAGAAGTCGATGCCGTCGCGGGGCTTCTCGCTCATGGTGACGTTGCACAGCACGGCGGTCTCGCCGTAGCGCACCAGGCAGCTGCCGTTGGACAGGCCGCACATCTTGCCGGTCTCCACCACCAGGGGCCGGCCGGCCAGTTCCATCTGGAAGGTCTTGAAATGGGGGAACGTTTCGTGTTTGGACGCAAATTCCAAAGCCATAGAAAATACCTCCTGTTTTTTTCGCGGCCGGGGGCCGCGGGTCTGTTTGGTGCGGAGGGAGAGTGGCTTTAGCAATAAATCCGGGGTTTTTCGGCGGGCGAAAAGCCCTCGATTTACCGCTAAAAACACACGCCTCTCCGCCGGTGCAAAGGGCAAAAGGCTGCTTTCCGGCCCAAAGCCGAAAAACAGGTAAAAGGCAGGCGGTGCAAACGACCGCCTGCCTTTTGTAACTGTGATTACTTGCGCAGGCCCAGCTTGGCGATCAGGGCGCGGTAACGCTCGATGTCCTTCTTCTGCAGGTAGGCCAGCAGGTTGCGGCGGCGGCCGACCATCTTCAGCAGGCCACGACGGCTGTGATGGTCGTGGGGGTTGGCCTGCAGATGCTCGTTCAGGTGGTTGATGCGGGCGGTCAGCAGGGCCACCTGCACCTCGGGGGAACCGGTGTCGGTCTCATGCACGCGGGCGGATTCGATGACAGTCTTCTTGTCTTCCATTGTTGTTACCTCGTTTCAGTTTATTTGCCGATGACCCGGCGCAGGGCAGCGAGGCGCTCTGATGCAGAGCATACACCCCCCGCTGAGCCACGGTAGCCATAATAGTATAACACAGCCGAACGCCGATTACAAGAGGGTTTCGCCCATTTCCCGGTCCTTGCGGGCAAACCAGCGCCGGGCTTCGCCGGCCCAGGCCATCACGGCGGCGCGCAGCTGGCCCGTGTTCTCAAAGCGGCGGCTCTCGGCTATGTAGTCCAGCAGCTCCACCGTGACCTTTTGGCCATAGAGCTGGCCGTCAAAGCCCGGGATGAAGGTCTCGCAGGTGATGCTGCTGGCGTCGTCGTTCACGGTGGGCCGGCTGCCCAGGCCGGTGACCGAGGGCAGCCAGCGCCCGCCCAGCCGCACCCGGCTCACATAGACCCCCAGCCTTGGCATCTGAAAGCCCTCCGGGTAGACCTGGTTGATGGTGGGCATGCCCAGCGTGCGGCCCAGGCCCCTGCCGTGGCGCACTTCAAAATCGATGGCATAGGGCCGGCCCAGCATGGCGGCCGCTTCCCCCATCTCCCCCGCCGCCAGGGCGGCGCGGATGCGGGTGGCGCTGACCGTCTCCCCCTTGTAAAGGGCCATGGGCACCACTTCCACCCGGATGCCCAAAGGCGCGCAGAGGGCGCGCAGCACCTCCACGTTGCCGGCGGCCTTTTTGCCGAAGGTGAAGTTGTCGCCGCAGAAAACGGCCTTTGCGTTGTACAGCCCGGCCAGCACGCCGGTGACGAAGGCCTCGGGCGAAAGGTCGCAAAACTCCTCGAAGGCGGGCTCAAAGAAGTGGTCCGCCCCCAGTTCCCGGATGCGGCGGTGCTTCTCCCCGTCGGTGATGAGCCGGCCGCCCTTCATGGCATGGCCGGCGGGCAGGCTGAAGGTGAACACTGCGGCCTCCAGCCCCTCGGCGCGGGCGCAGCCCACCGCGGCGGAAATGACCGCCCGGTGCCCGATGTGCACCCCGTCAAAAAAGCCCAGGGCCACCGCGCTGCCCCGCCCGAAGGCGGCGGGCGGCAGGGCCGTGAGCCGATGGTAGATCTGCAAGGCGTTTCACGCCCTTTCCACAAACAGTTTTTCGGCGCGCAGAACGCCGTCCTCCGCTTTGCCGAGGCCCAGGAAAGCCCCGCCGGAATAGAGCCGCCAGCGCCCTTCGGCAAGGCCCGGCCGGCGCACCGGCGCGCCGTTCAAAAGGCGGGCGGCCTCTTTTTCGCCCACCTGGGCGGCGGGCAGGCGGGCGAACACCGTGTCCACCCCCAGCAGCAGCGTTTCCAGCCGCCCGGCGTCTTTTGCGGCCTGGATGGCCTCCATCGTGACGCAGCCTTCCAGCGTGAACGCGCCCGCCCGGGTGCGCCGCAGCGCCGAAAGGCAGGCAGGGCAGCCCAAAGCCGCGCCCACATCTTCCACCAGGGTGCGCACATAGGTGCCCTTGCTGCACTCGATGTCGAGAAGGAAGCGGTCGGGGGCGGTCTGTTCCACCAGCTCCAGCCGGTAGAAGGTGACCGGCCGCGCCGCCCGCTCCACCGTCTTGCCCTGGCGGGCCAGCTTGTAGAGGGGCACGCCCCCCACCTTCACCGCCGAATACATGGGCGGGGTCTGCATCTGGGGGCCCAGGAAGGCCGCCAGCGCCTTTTCCACCGCCGCCGCGCCGGGGATGTTCTCCCCTGCCGCCACCGGGGCGCCGGTGACGTCGCCAGTGTCGGTGGAAAGGCCGAAGCGCACCTCGGCCCGGTAGGCCTTGTCGTGGTCCGGCTGCAGGTCCACCGCCTTGGCGGCCATGCCCACGAACACCGGCAGCACGCCGGTGGCCATGGGGTCCAGGGTGCCGGAGTGGCCCAGCCTGCGGGTGGCAAGCACCCCCCGCAGTTTTGCAATGACGTCAAAGCTGGTCCAGCCGGCGGGCTTATCCACCGGCAGGATGCCGCACAGGGGGCTCATTGCTGCTCCTTTGCGCCGCGGGTCAGCTCTTTTTCCACCTCGGCCAGCACGGCGGCCTTGGCGTTCTCCAGATTCCCCTCCAGCTCGCAGCCGGCGGCCTGTTCGTGGCCGCCGCCGCCCAGCCGCCGGGCGATGGCGCAGGCGTCCACCCCTTTGACGGTGCGGATGCTCACCTTGTAGCTGCCGGAAGGGTTCTGGCGCAGGGTGACGCCCACCCGCACGCCCTCGATCTTGCGGGGCAGGCCGGTGACGCCCTCCAGGTCCTCCACCGAAACGCCGGAAGCGGCGATCTGCTCCCGCGTCATGGAGATGAGGGCGCACTGCTCGTCAAAGTAGTATTCCAGATTTTCCAGGGCGGTGCGCTCGATGGCGATGCGGCCCTTGGATTTGTTCTCGAACAGCAGGGGGTTCAGCTCCTCCACCCGGGCGCCCGCCTCCATCAGCGCCGCCGCCACCTTGTGGGTGCGGGCGGTGGTGTTGCCGAACAAAAAGCAGCCGGTGTCGGTGGAAAGGCCGGTGTACAGGCAGTCGGCGATGACCGGGGTGATGGGCGCCTGCATGGCCTGCAAAAGCTCGTAGATGATCTCGGCGGTGGCGGCGGCGGACGCGTCCAGATACATCGCGTCGGCATAGCCGCTGTTGGAGCCGTGGTGGTCGATGCAAAGGTCCACCTTGTCGGAATAGGGCTTCACGCCGTCGCCGAACAGCTGGATGCTCGCCACATCCACCGCAACGACATAGCCCGGCTCGAACTGGCCGGTGAACTGTTCCGCCTGCATGTAGGAATAGCGGGCGGGGATGGGGTCGGAGCAAAGCAGCGCCGCCGTTTTGCCAAGGCCCTTGAGGGCGTGATACAGCGCGGCGGAGGAACCCACCGTGTCGCCGTCGGGATTTTTGTGGCACAGGATCAGCACGTTCTCGGCGTGGAGCAGGCGGCTGATCAGGCTCATCAATTCCAGAATCTCACTCATGATTTCTCCTTATTTTGCCGCTGCGCGGCGGGGCCGTTCAGCCTTCCTCCTCTTTGTGGAGGCCGGCCAGCAGCTCGTTGATGTGGGCGGCGTAGGCCGCGCCGTCGTCCCGCAGGAACACAAAGCGGGGCGCCTTGCGGATGTGCATGCGGCGGGAAATTTCGGTGCGCACATGGCCTGCGGCGCGGTTGAGCGCCGCCACGGCCTGTTTCGCGGCCTCCTCATCGCCCAGCACGCTGACGAAGGCCCGGGCCTGGTCCAGGTCCTGGGTCACTTCCAGCCGGGTGATGGTGAGCAGGCCGCCGGCAAGGCGGGGGTCCTTCATCTGCCCCACGATGCCGATCAGCTCCCGCTTCATATCCTGGGCCAGACGGCCCTGATTTTTCGCATTGGGCATTCCTGTCACCTCGTCAGTCGCGATACTCTTCCAGGATGTAGGCCTCGAAGATGTCGCCCTCTTTGATGTCGGAGAACTTCTCCAGCGTCACGCCGCACTCGTAGCCCTGGGCGACTTCCTTCACGTCGTCCTTGAAGCGGCGCAGGCTGGCGATCTCGTCCTCGGTGACCACGATGCCGTCGCGCACCACGCGGATCTTGCTGGAGCGGGTGATCTTGCCCTCCAGCACATAGCTGCCGGCCACAAGGCCCACGCTGCTGATCTTGTAGACCTGGCGCACTTCCAGGCGGCCCTGCTCCACCTCGCGGATCTTGGGGGCCAGCATGCCCTTCATGGCGTCGGTGACGTCGTTGATGGCGTCGTAGATGACGCGGTACATCCGCATCTCCACCTCGGCCTGGGCGGCCTCTTCCTTGGCCACGGGGTCGGGGCGCACGTTGAAGCCGATGATGATGGCGCCGGAGGCGTTGGCCAGCATCACGTCGGACTTGTTCACCGCGCCCACGCCGGTGTGGATGACCTTCACCCGCACCTCGTCGTTGCTGATCTTCTCCAGGCTCTGCTTCACGGCCTCGGCGCTGCCCTGCACGTCCGCCTTGACGATGATGTCCAGCTCCTTGCGCTCGCCCTCGGCGATCTGGCTGAAGAGGTTGTCCAGGGTGACCTTCTGGTAGGTGCTGAACTGGCGCTCCTTGGCCTCGGCGGCGCGCTTGTCGGCCAGCTCGCGGGCCAGCTTCTCGTCCGCCACCGCGTCGAACAAATCGCCCGCGGCGGGCACTTCGGTGAGGCCGGTGATCTCCACGGGGGTGGAGGGGCCGGCGGTCTCGATGAACTGGCCCTTGTCGTTCTTCATGGTGCGCACGCGGCCCACAGCGGTGCCGGCGATGATGCAGTCGCCCTTGTGCAGGGTGCCGTTCTGCACCAGGATGGTGGCCACGGGGCCCTGGCCCTTGTCCAGGCGGGCCTCCACCACGGCGCCCTTGGCGCGGCGGTTCGGGTTGGCCTTCAGCTCCCGCACCTCGGCCACCAGGTTGATGTTCTCCAGAAGGTCGGGGATGCCCTGGCCGGTGAGGGCGGACACGGGCACGCAGATGACGTCGCCGCCCCACTGCTCGGGCACCAGCTCGTACTGGGTGAGCTGCTCCATGACCCGCTCGGGGTTGGCGGTGGGCTTATCCATCTTGTTGATGGCAACGATCACCGACACCTGGGCGGCCTTGGCGTGGTTGATGGACTCCACCGTCTGGGGCATGATGCCGTCGTCGGCGGCCACCACCAGGACGGCGATGTCGGTCATGTTGGCGCCGCGGGCGCGCATGCTGGTGAAGGCCTCGTGGCCGGGGGTGTCCAGGAAGGTGATGGTCTTGCCGCCGGCCACCACCTGGTAGGCGCCGATGTGCTGGGTGATGCCGCCGGCCTCGCCCGCGGTCACATGGGTCTTGCGGATGGCGTCCAGGATGGAGGTCTTGCCATGGTCCACATGGCCCATGACCACCACGACGGGCGGGCGCTCCACCAGGTCGGCGGCGTTGTCCTCTTCCACCTCGAACAGCCGCTCCTCGATGGTGACATGCACCTCTTTTTCCACCTTGGCGCCGAACTCCTCGGCCACGATGGAGGCGGTGTCGAAGTCCACCACTTCGCTGACGGAGGCCATCACCCCGAGGCCCATCAGCTTCTTGATGACGTTGCTGGCGGTCTGCTTGAGGCGGCTGGCCAGCTCGCCCACGGTGATCTCGTCGGGGATCTGCACCTTCAGCTGGGCCTTGCGGGCCTTTTCCAGCTGGATGCGCTGCAGCCGCTCGGCCTCGGTCTCCCGTTTCTTCTGGAAGGGCTGGCGGCCCCGGTTCTTGTTGTTCGAGAACTTCTGCTTGTTGCCCGCCGGGGTGGGCTTGCGGCGGTTCTCCACGTTCTTGGTGCCCGCCAGCTCGGTGTATTTCTCGTTGAACTTGTCCAGGTTCACGTCCACGGTGCGGGTGTCCACCACCTTGGTCACCACCTCGCGCTTCGGCGCGGGGGCGGCGGCCTGGGCCTTCTTCTCCGCCTTGTGCTTGGGGCGGGGCATCTCCACCACGGTGCCGTCGGCCTTTTTCAGGATCTCGCTCTCTTTGGGCTTGGGCTTGGGGGCGCTGTCCAGATAGGCGGACAGGTCGGCCTCGGCGTTCTCCTGGGTCAGGCGCTCGAAAACGTAGTTCAGCTCCGCCTCGTCCAGGTTGGCGCCCACCTTCTTGGGCTCGCCCCCCAGGGCGGCCAGCAGGTCGACGATCTGCTTGGCGGGTTTGTTCAGGTCTTTGGCGACCTCGCTCACTTTGTATTTAATGATCATGCGTTGTCCTCCTTGTTCTGCTCGAGGCTGCGGCGGCACAAAACGGCCAGCTGCTCGTCGGTGACGGCGTAGACGCCCACCTTTTTCCAGGTGAGGGCCACAAGGTCCGCCTGGGCGAGGGGCATCTGCAGGCAGGGGGCCAGGCCCTCGCAGTTCCGGCGCGCGCGCTTGGCGGTGCCCTCGCTCACATCGCTGGCCAGCAGCACCAGATGGGCGTTGCCCCGGTGCGCGCTGTCCATCACGGCGTCGAAGCCCAGCACCAGCCTGCCCGCTTTTTTGCACAGCGACAGAGCTGAAAATAATCTTTGGTTATTCGTTTCCACGTTGGGCTCCTTCTATCTCCTGTTCGATCCGCTCGTAGACCTCGGGCGGGATCTGCGCTTCCAGCGCCCGCTCCAGGCGCTTGGCCTTGCGGGCCTTGGCCAGGCACTGGGCGCTGGGGCACAGGTAGGCGCCCCGGCCGGGCATTTTGCCCACGCGGTCCAGGGCGATCTCGCCCTGGGGGCTGCGGACCACCCGCACCAGCTCTTTTTTGGGCTTCTGCTCATTGCAGCCGGTGCAGCGCCGCAGCGGGATCTTTCGTTGTTGCACGGGGCAGCTTCCTTTCTTTATGATAGTATGAACGGCAAAGAGAGGTTCAGTCCTCGGTGTCCTCGCCGTAGTAGCCGCTCTCGGGGCGGATGTCGATGTTGTAGCCGGTGAGCCGGGCGCACAGGCGGGCGTTCTGGCCCTTGTTGCCGATGGCAAGGCTCAGCTGATGGTCGGGCACGGTGACCCGGCAGGCCTTGCGCTCGCCCTCGAGAATTTCGACTTTCAGCACCTTGGCGGGGCTGAGGGCCGCGCCGATGAACTCGGTGATGTCCTCGCTCCAGCGCACCACGTCGATCTTCTCGCCGTGCAGCTGCTCCACGATCTGGTTGACGCGGGCGCCGTGGGCGCCGATGCACGCGCCCACCGGGTCCACGTTTTCGTCTTTGGACCAGACGGCCATCTTGGTGCGCACGCCCGCCTCGCGGCTGATGGCGCGGATCTCCACGGTGCCGTCAAAAATTTCGGGCACTTCCATCTCGAACATCCGCTTGACCAGCTGCTCGCTGGTGCGGCTGATGATGATGCGGGGCCCGCGCTCGGTGACCAGCACGTCCTTGACGTAGACCTGCACGTGCTGGCCCTCGTAGAACTCCTCGCCGGGCACCTGCTCGGAGCGGGGCAGCACCGCCTCGCCCTTGCCCATGTCCAGCACCACGATGCCCTTTTCCGGGTCGATGCGCACCACCTGGGCGGTGACGATCTCGTGGGCCTTGGACTGCATCTCGCTGTAGAGCTGGCTGCGCTCGGCCTCGCGGATGCCCTGGCGGATGACATGCTTTGCGGTCTGGGCGGCGATGCGGCCGAACTCCTTGGTCTTGAGGGGGGTCACCACCCGCTGGCCCACCTGGTAGGTCTTGCGGATGGCCTGGGCCTGCTCAAGGCTCAGCTGGGTGCGGGGGTTCTCCACCTCCTCCACCACGTCCTGCACCAGGTTCACGGTGAACTTGCCGGCGTCGGGGTCGATCTCCACCAGCACGTTGTCGTCCTCCACCTCGTAGTCCTTCTTGACGGCGATGACGATGGCGGCCTTGATCTTTTCCACCAGGTATTCCGGGGAGAGGCCCCGCTCCTTGCCAAGCATGTTCAGGGCCTCAAAAAACTCTGCGTTCATTTTTTCTGTTTCCTCCAATTTTGACCGGCCGCATTGTGGGCCGTAGAATTTTGAAAAGGCGCCAAAAGCGCCGGGGTCAGAACAAATCCTCGTCGTCGCACAGCTTCACGAAGCTGGCGTCCGCGAGGGCAAAGGCGGCGGGGCCCGCCGGGCCTTCCAGGGTGACGAGGCCGCCGTCAAAGGCCAGCAGCGTGCCCTCCAGCTCCCGCGCGCCGTCCGCGTTCGGGCGGATGAGCCGGGTGGCAATTTTCTGGCCCACATAGGGGCCGAAGTGCTCCGGCCGGGTGAGCCGGCGGCCGAGGCCGGGGCTGCCCACCTCCATATAATAGCTCTGGTCGATGGGGTCGGCGGCGTCGATCACCGGGTCGATGGCCCGGCTCACCGCTTCGCAGGTGTCGGTGTCCAGCGGGGCGTCCCGGTCGATGAAGATGCGCAAAAACCAGTCCGGCCCTTCCTTTTCAAAGCGCACGTCCCACAGGCGCAGGCCCATGCCCTCCACCACCGGGCGCACCAGCTGCTCCACCGTGCGCGCCGTATTTCTGCCGCCGTTTCCTTTCGCCATGGCAAAACCTCCCAAACATGCAAAGAGAGCGAGCCTTGCGGCTCACTCTCCAGTCAAACATTCTTACCTTTGGCATTATACCACGCCCGTTTGGCTTTTGCAAGCCTTTGGCGGCGCGGTTTTTCGCTCTTTTTGCGGGTTTTGGGCCCTTCCGGGCTCACAGCGCCCACTCGCCGTTCTCGAAAATGGTCACGGTGCGCCCGTCCCTGCACAGGCCGGTGATGGTCATGTCCTCCGCGCCCACCATCACATCCTCGTGGATGGCGGAATCGTTCACCCCCAGCGCCAGCAGTTCCTCCTTGCTCATGGAGTTGCCGCCCCTGACGGTGCCGGGGTAGCCCGCGCCGAAGGCGATGTGGCAGGCGGCGTTTTCGTCGAAAAGGGTGTTGTAGAACAAAACGCCGCTGCGGTTGATGGGGCTGGAGGCGGGCACCAGGGCGATCTCGCCGATGCGGGCCGCGCCCTCGTCGCTGGCCAGCAGTTCGCCCAGCAGCGCGTCGTTCTTTTCGGCAGAGTGGGCCACCACCCTGCCGTCTTTGAAGGTCACCGAGAAGCCCTCGATCAGCTGGCCGTTGTAGACATAGGGCTTGGTGCCCTTGACCACGCCGTCCACATGCAGGCGGTGGGGCGCGGTGAACACCTCTTCGGTGGGGATGTTGGGGATGAAGGGGATGCCGTTTGCCGCAACGCTGGCCGCGCCCTCCCAGCTGTGGGTGTCGGCAAGGCCCACCACCAGGTCGGTGCCGTTCGCGCTGGTCATGTGGATGCTCTCAAGGTTCAGGGCGTTCAGCTTGTCGCGGTTTTGGCTCATGCGGGCGGTGTGCTCTTTCCAGACGGCCACGGGGTCCGAGTCCGCGTCGATGCGGCACACCTGGAAGATCAGCTCCCACAGCTTTTCCACCGCGGCCCCCGGCTCCATGCCGGGGAACACCACCGCCGCCCAGGCGGGGCTGGGGATGGCCACCACGCACCACTGGATGAGGTCGTTCATGGTGTATTTGCGCCAGGGCTCCAGCGCGGCGCGGCGGGCCAGGCTGACCCGGTTCAGCTTGCCCGCGTCCAGGCCCTTGAAGGCCTCGGGGTCGTCGGCGTGGATGTTCAAAACGCACACGCCCCCTTCGCTTTCCGCATAGTCCAGATAGCTGCGCAGCACGTGGGGCTTCACGTCGCAGAGGGTCTCTTCGCTGGCTTTGTCCATGCGGATGCGGGCGAGCTGCTCGTCGGAGTATTTCACCACCACGTCCGCCGCGCCGGCCTTAAAAGCGGCGGCGGCGCACTCCCGGGCGAAGAAGGCGGCCTCCACCGGGCTCTGGATGATAAGAGTCTGGCCGGGGTTCACGTTCACCCCCACCTTCACAATAAATTCGGCGTATTTTTCCATCAGCTTCTTATCCATGTTCTGTCTCCTTTCCCCCGCCTTCGGCGGGCGGCAATGTGTTCAGTATGGGCGCAAAAGAGCCTCACCACACCAGCGACAGCAGGGTGGTCAGGATGCCCGCCACCCCGATGGCCACGCTGCTCATGGCGCCCTGCACCTGGCCCATCTCCATGGCCCGGCCGGTGCCGATGGCGTGGCTGGCCGAGCCGATGGCCACGCCTGCCGCCACCGGCTGGGCCTCCAGCCGGAAAAGCTTGACCAGCAGCGGCGCGAAGGCCGCGCCGGTGATGCCGGTGAAAAGCACGCAGAGGGTGGTCACGGCGGGCACGCCGCCCCCCGCCTCGCTGAGGGCGATGGCGATGGGGGTGGTGACGCTGTGGGGCAGGACGCTGTTTGCCAGCGAGGCGTCCAGCGCCAGCAGGCGGCAAAGCCCTGCGGCCACCAGGGCGTTGGCCGCCGCGCCGGCGGCGCAGCCCAGCACCACCGGCCAGAAGTTTTCTTTCAGCACCCGCCGCTGCCGCCAGACCGAAAGGCCCAGCGCCGCGGTGGCGGGCAGCAGCAGCATGTCCAGATAGCCCGCGCCCTGGTAAAACCACTCCAGCGGGATGTCGAAGGCGGCCAGCGCCGCCACCGCCAGGGCGATGGCCACCACCAGCGGGTGGACCAGCGGGTGCTTGGCTTTGGCCGCCGCCCACAGGCCCGCCTGCCAGCAGGCCGCGCAGAGCACGATGCCGAACACGGCGTTATTACAGATCAGTTCCTTCACGGCGGCCCCCCTTTTGGATGCGCTGCACCAGCCGCACGGTGAGGGCGGCGGCGGCAAAGGTGAAAAAGCCGCTCACAAGGCAGACCGCCGCCAGCGAGGCGCCGCTGGAAGCCAGCAGGTCAAGATGCTCCAGAAGGCCCACGCCCGCGGGCAAAAACAGAAAGGTCAGATGGCCCTGCAAAAAATCGCACAGGCCGGCCACCGAGCCCTCTTTCACGAGCCCCAGGCCCAAAAGCGCCGCCAGCAGCAGGATGGCCAGCACGCTGGCGGGCAAAGGGAAGGGCAAAAGGCCGCTGGCCGCCGTTGCCAGAAGGCAGACGCCGAACACGATGAGTATCTGGCGGATGATGTTCATACTCTTTCCTCGCTTGGCTGCAAACGGGGCCCGCCGCTGCCGGCAGGCCCCGCCCTGTTTCAGGGCCAGACGGCCTTAAAACTCGATCTTCTTTTCGATGTAGCCCCTGACCTCGGCGATGGGCAGGCGCACCTGCTCCATGGTGTCGCGGTCGCGGATGGTCACGCAGCCGTCGCCGGCCTTCTCGCCGTCGCCGAAGGTGTCGAAGTCCACGGTGACGCACAGCGGGGTGCCGATCTCATCCTGGCGGCGGTAGCGCTTGCCGATGGAGCCGGTCTCATCGTAGTCCACCATGAAGTGCTTGGCCAGCTCCTGCCAGATGGGCCGGGCCTGCCCGGCCAGCTTCTTGCTCAGGGGCAGCACCGCCGCCTTGTAGGGGGCCAGCGCCGGGTGCAGGCGCAGCACCACGCGCTTGTCGTTCTTGGCCTCGTCCACGACCTCCTCGTCGTAGGCCTCGCACAGGAAGGCCAGGGCCACCCGGTCGGCGCCCAGGCTCGGCTCGATGACGTAGGGGATGTAGTGCTCGTTCGTCTCGGGGTCGAAGTACTCCAGGCTCTTGCCGCTGGCCTCCTGATGGCGGCCCAGGTCGTAGTCGGTGCGGTCGGCGATGCCCCACAATTCGCCCCAGTCGGTGAAGGGGAAGGCGTACTCGATGTCGGTGGTGGCGCGGGAGTAGAAGGCCAGCTCGGCGGGGTCGTGGTCACGCAGGCGGAGGTTCTCCTCCTTGATGCCAAGGCTCAGCAGCCAGTTCTTGCAGAAATCCTTCCAGTAGGCGAACCACTCCAGGTCGGTGCCGGGCTTGCAGAAGAACTCGCACTCCATCTGCTCGAACTCGCGGGTGCGGAAGGTGAAGTTGCCCGGGGTGATCTCGT
>NZ_CALXHK010000054.1:0-13057 GCF_944388085.1 Candidatus Allofournierella excrementigallinarum
ATGGAGCGGCTTACGAGGCTCGAACTCGCTACCTCCACCTTGGCAAGGTGGCGCTCTACCAGATGAGCTAAAGCCGCTTATGGTCGGGATGACAGGATTTGAACCTGCGGCATCCTGCTCCCAAAGCAGGCGCGCTACCGAACTGCGCTACATCCCGTCATGGGTCTATCTTCAAGGCCCATCGGGCCCAAAAGCACCGATCAAGAGGGCCGCAGCTCCCTTAGCGCAATTGTCGCGTGCGGCGCCGCGCCGAGGGGCGGCTGGCCCGCTCTGTTGCGCGTCAAGGGCTCCGCCTCGCTGCATCCGCCGCTGGCGGCGCTCGGCTCTGCCCACCGAACTGCGCTACATCCCGTCATACGAACGCCGGGGCGGCGGACAGGGCAGCCGCCCGGCAGGGCGCTTTTGCTATTATAACCGATTCGTCCCCCCGCGTCAATGCGGAGGGACGAATTTTTTTATTTTTGCCGGGCGGCCCGCTTTTCCTCTGCCTCTTCGGTGATGTCCTGTATCTCCGCCTGCCGCCGCTCCAGCTCCTGTTCCATCTGCGATTCCTCGGTCTTGATCTCCCAGTGGATGAGGAAGGTCAGCGCCGCCCGCAGCACGATGATGGCGGCCACCAGCCCGATCTCGGTGAATTCGCGCACCACCACCGTGCGCAGGATCTCGCTGCCCAGCTTGAATTCCAGGCCCATTGCCATGCCCTTGGCCAGCTTGAGCCGGGTCAGGGGGTCGCGGCGCACATAATTGCAGATGCCCTGCAGGGCCGCCACCACGATGACGCCCACGCCGATGAACTCCAGCAGCACCACCGACAGGTTCACCAGGGTCACCAGGCCCTCGTGCAGCTCGTTGTAGAGCGTCTCAAAAAACATCGGTCCCATGTTCGTTCCTCCCCGCGCCGCGGCCCGCAAAGCCGGGCGATCTCGGTTTTATAATAAATAAGTATAGCAGATGCGCCGCCGTTTGCATAGGCCCCGGCGAAAACCGGCGCGAAAAAGGGCCCCGCGGCGCACCGCGGGGCCCTTTGCCTTGTTTTTGTCAGCGGTACATGCCGTTGGCCTGCATATAATCCGCCAGCTGTTTGCCGTGGTGCTGCTCCTGCTGCTGGATGCCGCTGAGCACCTGGCGGCTTTTCTCGTCGCAGAACTCGAACACCGAGGTGTTGTAGACCCCCGCCACGTACTTCTCGGTGGCCAGCAGGTCCGCCAGCAGATAGGCGTCCTGCTTCTTGCCCGCGCGGGTGGCGGTGGAGCGGGGCGGGGTCTGCTCCTTGGCGGCCTTGGGCTGGGCGGCCGCCGGGGCGGGCACCTTGCCCGCCAGCATGTCGGTCACGGTGTCGTAGTGGTTCTGCTCGGCCTTGGCGATCTGGCCCAGCATGGTCTTGAGGGCCGGGTCGCAGGCCGCCTCGGCGGCCTTGGAATATTTCTCGGCGCACAGTTTTTCCTCGTTTTGCAGGTCCTTCAAAAGGCTCTGTTCCTTTTTGGTCATGGGCATGGTGTTCTCTCTCCTTTTTTTCGCGTCTTGCGCGGTATGGTGTCAGTGTTCCCCAAAAACCGCCCGCTATGCGAAAAAAACCCCGGCGGCCCGAAACGGGCCCGCCGGGCAAGCAAAGAGAAAGGGCGAATATGTATAAGGTCAGTCTTCCACCCAGTCCTTGGCGCGGCGCACGGCCTTGTGCCAGCCGTCCACCAGCTTTTGCCGCTTTTCTTCCTCCATGGCGGGCTCATAGAGTTTATCCAGCGTCCACTGGCGGCGGATGTCGTCCAGGCTGGACCACACGCCGGTGGCCAGGCCCGCCAGGTAGGCCGCGCCCAGGGCGGTGGTCTCCCGGATCATGGGCCGGCGGATGGTGCGGGAGACGATGTCCGCCTGGAACTGCATCAGGTAGTTGTTGGCGGAGGCGCCGCCGTCCACCCGCAGCTCCCGCAGCTGGATACCGGTGTCCTGCTCCATGGCCCACAGCACGTCGGCGGTCTGGTAGGCGATGGCTTCCAGGCTGGCCCGGATGATGTGGTTGCGCCCCGCGCCCCGGGTCAGACCCAGGATGGCGCCCCGGGCGTACATATCCCAGTGGGGCGCGCCCAGGCCGGTGAAGGCGGGCACCACATAGACGCCGGCGGAGTCCTTCACTTTGGTGGCGAAGTACTCGGTGTCCGACGCCTCAGTGATGAGATGCAGCTCGTCCCGCAGCCACTGGACCACCGCGCCGCCCACAAAGACGCTGCCCTCCAGGGCGTACTGCACCTTGCCGCCGATGCCCACGGCGATGGTGGTGAGCAGGCCGTTTTTGCTCTGGTACATCCGCTCGCCGGTGTTCATCAGCAAAAAGCAGCCGGTGCCGTAGGTATTTTTTGCCTCGCCCGGCTCAAAGCAGGTCTGGCCGAAGAGGGCGGCCTGCTGGTCGCCGGCGATGCCCGCGATGGGCACCTCCACCCCCTGGATGTTCACATGGCCGTAGACCTCGCTGCAGCTTTTCACCTCGGGCAGCATGCTCATGGGAATGCCCAGCCGGGCGCAGATGGACTCGTCCCAGCACAGGCCGCGGATGTTGTAGAGCATGGTGCGGCTGGCGTTGGTGTAGTCGGTCACATGCACCCTGCCGCCGGTGAGCTTCCAGATGAGCCAGGTGTCCACCGTGCCGAAGAGCAGCCTGCCCGCCTCGGCCTTTTTTCGCGCGCCGGGCACGTTCTCCAAAATCCACTGGATCTTGGTGGCGGAGAAGTAGGCGTCCACCAGCAGGCCCGTGTGGTCCTTCACATAGGCGGTGAACTCCGCGTCCTCTTTCAGCGTTTCGCAAAGCGCGGCGGTGCGCCGGCACTGCCACACGATGGCGTTGTAAATCGGACGGCCGGTCTCCTTGTCCCAGACGATGGCGGTCTCCCGCTGGTTGGTGATGCCGATGCCGGCGATCTCCCGCACGTCCACCCCGCTCTGAGCCAGCACCTCCATCAGCACGCCGTACTGGCTGGAGTATATCTCCATGGGGTCGTGCTCCACCCAGCCGGGATGGGGATAGTGCTGGGTGAATTCCTTCTGGGCAAGCTGCACGATGTTCTGGTGTTCGTCGAACAGGATGCAGCGGCTGCTGGTGGTGCCCTGGTCCAGGGCGATCACGTACTTTTTCACGGCGAGGCGCCTCCTTTTTTATCTGCTCTCCGCCGGGCCCGCGCCCGCCGGTTTCGTTTCACATCTCCCACACCGCCGGGCAGGTGGTGGACACCGCCGCCGCGCCCGCCCGCATGGCGGCCATGACTTCATCCTTGTACTTGATGAGCCCGCCGGCGATGACCGGCGTGGCGGTGGTCTGGGTGATCTCGGCGATCACCCGGGGCATGATGCCCGGCAGGATCTCGATGAAATCCGGCTTGCCCACCGAAAGCTGATCCGGCAGGTTGGACAGGGCCAGCGAGTCCAGGATGAAGGCCCTCTGCACCGTGACAAGGCCCAGGTGCCGCGCCCGGCGCACCAGGGCGGGCCGGGTGGAGATGATGCCGTCCGGCGCGCACATGCGCACCAGGCCGTCCACCGCCACCTCCCGCTGGCTCAGGCCGTCCAGAAGGTCGATGTGCACGATGGCCAGCTTGCCCGCGCCCCGCACCCGCTCCACCAGGTCCGGAATGTTCACCACCGAACCGAAGAGCAGGAATATCACCTCGCACTCGCTTTTCAGCGCGGCCGCAAGGCCCGTTTCGTCCTTCACCGCCGCGATGACCGGGCAGTCCAGCATGCGGTGCTTTTTTGTCTGGGTGTTGTCCATTTCCATTCCTTGCTTTCCCCCTGTCGCCCCACAAGATTGATAAAAAATAAACATCTTGCAAAGAGAGCGGGGCGAACCCTGTTCGCCCCGCTCGTTACTCAGTGGACATGATTTATTATGGCAGGAGACTTCGCAAAAGTAAAGTACCGGGGCAAAAAACCGTCTTTTTCGACAAACTCGCGCCCTTCTTTTTTATGTTTTGAATAAACATTTTCAATTCCTTGTTAATTTTTTATTTTCTATTGACGCAAAACGCTTTTGTGTGGTAGCATAAAGCCAACAGATATGCTCCAGAGTTATTGGAAGTGAGCGTAAGAGCAAGATTACTTGCCCTTACGCTTTTTTCATTTTTGGGAGCATAAAAATGCACCTGCTTTTGTGCGCAGAGAACAGATGCATTCAAAAATTCGGGCTGTATAAGGCTCAAAAGAGGAGGAGAATCATGAACAACAAAAAGAGGAACAAAGCCGCGATCTGGTTATGCATTGCACTGGTTCTGTGCCTTGTAAGCGCGATTGGCGCTTCGATCGTTCAAACCAGCTTCGGGCAAGTCAACGTACAGGATCTGCGTGTCGTTGTTGATGACGGTTATGTTGTCAACGGGCAGATTTATATTCCCAAAAAAGCCTCTGCAGAAAATCAGTTGCCGCTCATCGTTGTTTCACACGGAAGCTTCAATAACTTCGAGATGCAGGATCTCAATATGGTAGAGCTTTCCCGCCGAGGCTTTGTGGTGATTTCCACCGACGCCTATCGCCATGGCTCCTCTTCCATCAATATCGCTGCAGATGACTCTATGAACAACATGTGGCATATCATCGATTATGCCACTGCCTCCTACACCTTTATTGATTTGAACAAGGTAGGTGTATCCGGTCACTCCATGGGTGGCATGATTGCTTCCACTTCCGCGCAACACTATTTTGAGCAGGAAGCTCTGGGCCTTGGTGAAAACAAAGTAGCAGCGGTTTTGGATGTTGGTTATGACGCACAATATGTACCCTATGTTTTTGGAGATGTGGAAGTACCCGTAACTGAATTCGATGTTGACTGGGGTATGATCCAAGGTAAATATGATGAATGGTTCTTCCGTTCGCCTGATGTGGACAACAATCCTGCCCGTTTCCTGGAAAGCGATAATGCCCGTTCTTTCATCAACCAGGCGGGTATTGGCCTGACTGAAAACGACGTTGTGGAAAACTGGAAAATCTACCGCGGTAACATTGGCGGCGAAGAGCACATCCGCGCCATCTTCCAGAATACGGAGATACACCCCAAAAACCATTTCTCGCAAGCGTCCAGCGCAGCTGCCACCACTTTCTTCTATGAATCGTTCGGCGTTCCTGCTGGTTACGAATACATTGATCCGGCAGACCAGATCTGGATGTGGAAAGAATTCTTCAATCTTCTTGGTTTGATCGGCATCTTCCTTTTCCTGGTTCCGTTTGCCATTGTCGTGATGCAGGGCGTTCCCTTCTTCTCGGAACTGCTTGCAAAAGAGCCTGTTCCCTGCGCTCCTGCCATCAAGACCACCCGTTCCAAACTGGTTTACTGGGGCACCTATCTCGTGTGCCTCATTCTCCCCGCCACCTTAGTAATGCCCGTGATGTATCATCTGCTGGGCAAAGAGTCTTTCGTCCCCTCTACCGTTACTAAATGGTTTGGCGAACCCAACACCAACGAACTCGCTTTGTGGACCCTTGTGGTAGCCATTGTTTTGCTGGCGGTCTTCCTGCTTTCTCATCGCCTGTTCAGCAAAGGCCAGAGCATTGATTGCTGGGGCGTAAAGACCACTCCGAAAAAGTTGTGGAAGAGTTTCCTGCTGGCGCTTCTCACCATTACCACAGCTTATGTGATCCTTTTCTTTGTTGATTTGTGCTTCAACACCGACTTCCGCATCTGGATGGTTGCCATGCGCATCTTCACCGTTGACAAGGTGCTGTTTGCCATCGCTTATTTCCCCGCTTTCGCGGCATTCTATCTTGTTAATTCGCTGTTGGTAAATGGCGGAAACCGCGTGGAAAACATGCCGGACTGGCTGGTCACTGTGATCAGTTGTGTTTCCAACATCCTGGGCCTCTGCGTTCTGATTTTCATCCAGTACTACGGAATCGTTGCGAACGGCGTATTCACCTTCAATTCCATGCGTATCGTGAACCTCTTCCCGCTTCTGGTGTTGATCCCTGTCGGCACCATTATCACTCGGATCTTTTTCAAGAAGACAGGTTCGATCTATGTAGGCTCCTTTGCCATTAGCATGCTCTATACTATGATGACCGTGGCCAATACGATGGTGACCGCCACCATTCTCTGATTGGCAAATCTTACTTTTGTGAACACGATTTTTCTTCTATCCCCTTGCATTTATTCACTGCACAGCGTATACTATGAAATAGAGAATATCTTGCTGCAATGAGTCTTACGAGCAAAGCAGATACGTTCAGGCGTGTTTGCTTTGCTCTTTTTTTGTTCTTTTTCCGCCCAAAGCACCCCTTCGGCGGACGGCATATTCGGTTTGGGAGGTATGATTCTATGTACGATGTTGTCATCATCGGCTGCGGCGTGGTGGGCGCGGCGGCGGCCTATGAGCTGGCCCGCTACAAGCTGCGGGTGGCGGTGCTGGAGGCAGCGGCGGACATCGCCGCCGGCACCACCAAGGCCAACAGCGCCATCATCCACGCCGGCTACGACCCGGAACCCGGCACCCTGATGGCCCGGCTGAACGTGGAGGGCAACCGCCTCACCGGCGAGATCTGTGAAAAGCTGCAGGTGCCCTTCAAACGGGTGGGGTCGCTGGTGGCGGCCTTCAGCCCCGAGCAGCTGCCCACGCTGCAAACGCTGTATGACCGGGGCTGCAAAAGCGGCGTGCCCGGGCTGCGGCTGCTCTCCGGCATGGAGGCCCGGGCCATGGAGCCGGGGCTTTCGGAGGAAGTGTGCGGCGCGCTTTTCGCGCCCAGCGCCGGCATCATCGACCCCTGGGGCTTTGCCATCGCCATGGCCGAGACCGCGGTGCGCGGCGGCGTGGAGCTGCGGCGGGACTGCCCGGTCACCGGCATTGAAGACACCGGCGCGGGCTTTGTGCTGCACACGCCCGCCGGCGACGTGGCCGCACGCTTCGTGCTGAACGCCGCCGGCGTGGACGCCGACCGGGTGCACGAGATGCTGGAGCCCAATGATTGGCACACCCTGCCCAGCCGGGGCGAATACTACCTGCTGGACAAATCCGAGCACGACCGGGTGAGCCGGGTCATCTTCCAGTGCCCCGGCCCGGAGGGCAAGGGCGTGCTGGTGGCCCCCACCATCCACGGCAACCTCATCTGCGGCCCCAACGCCGAAGCCGTGGAGGACCGGCTGGACCTGGGCAACACCGCCGCCGGCATGGCCGAGGTGCGCGCCAAGGCCGCCCGCAGCGTGCCGGGCGTGGAGTGGCGGCAGAACATCCGCAACTTCGCCGGCCTGCGGGCCAACACCACCCGCAGCGACTTCATCATCGAGGAGAGCGGGGCCCACCCCGGCTTCATCGACCTGGCGGGCATCAAGAGCCCGGGCCTTTCCAGCGCGCCGGCCATCGCAAAGATGGCGGCCCGGATGCTGGCCGCCGGCGGCCTTGCGCTGGAGCCGGACCCGGATTTTGTGGACAGGCGCGAGCACATCGTGTTCAAGGAGCTTTCCGCCGGGGAGAAGAACGAGCTCATCCGAAAAGACCCCCGCTACGGCCGGGTGGTCTGCCGGTGCGAGACCATCACCGAAGGGGAGATCGTGGCGGCGCTGCACAGCCCCATCCCGCCCCGCTCCATCAACGGCGTCAAGCGCCGGTGCAACGCGGGCATGGGCCGCTGCCAGGGCGGCTTCTGCGGCCCGCGGGTGCAGGAGATCATCGCCCGGGAGCTGGGGCTGGACCAGGCCGAAGTGCTGCTGGAACAGGCGGGCAGCACCATCCTGACGGGCAGGACCAAGACGGGAGGGAACGCAAATGTATGATCTGATCGTGGTGGGCGGCGGCCCTGCGGGCCTTGCCGCCGCCTGCAAAGCCTGGGACGAGGGCGTGAAGAACATCCTCGTGCTGGAGCGTGACAAGGAACTGGGCGGCATTCTGAACCAGTGCATCCACAACGGCTTCGGTTTGCAGCGCTTCAAGGAAGAGCTCACCGGCCCGGAGTACGCCGGGCGCTACATCGACATGCTGAAGGCCACCGGCGTGCAGGCCAAGCTGGACACCATGGTGCTGCAGATCGTGCCGGGCGAGGGCGGCGCTCCCCACCAGGTGCACGCCATCAACGGCGCCGACGGCTACATGGTGCTGGAGACCAGGACCATCGTGCTGGCCATGGGCTGCCGGGAGCGCACCCGGGGCGCCATCAGCACCCCCGGCGAGCGGTGCGCCGGCGTGTTCACCGCCGGGGCGGCCCAGCGCTTCCTCAATATGGAGGGCTACATGGTGGGCCGCCGGGTGGTCATCCTGGGCTCGGGCGACATCGGCCTCATCATGGCCCGCCGCATGACCCTGGAAGGGGCCAAGGTGCTGGCCTGCGTGGAGCTGATGCCCTATTCCGGCGGGCTCACCCGCAACATCGTCCAGTGCCTGGAGGACTACGGCATCCCCCTCTACCTCTCCCACACCATCACCGACATCAAGGGTCACCAGCGGGTGGAGCAGGTGACGGTGAGCGAAGTCGGCCCCGACCGGCGGCCCATCCCCGGCACCGAGATGGCGTTCGACTGCGACACGGTGCTGCTGAGCGTGGGCCTCATCCCCGAAAACGAGCTGACGCGGCAGGCGGGCATCGCCATGGACCGCCGCACCAGCGGCGCGGTGGTGTTTGAGAACATGGAGACCGGCGTGCCCGGCATCTTCGCCTGCGGCAACGTAGTGCACGTCCACGACCTGGTGGACTATGTCTCCGCCGAGAGCGAGCGGGCGGGGGCGGCGGCCGCGGCCTGGGTGCAGGGCAGGCGCGCGGCGGGCGAGGCGCTGGAACTTTTGAACGGCGACGGCGTGAGCTACACCGTACCCCAGCACCTGCGGCTGGACGCGCTGGAAAAGCCCGCCCAGGTGTTCTTCCGGGTGAACCGGGTGACCAGGGACGCGCAAATTCTGGCCACCGACGCCGACGGCAAGACCATCGCCCGCTTCAAGCGGGAGCACATGGCGCCCGGCGAGATGGAGCAGGTGGCGCTGCCGCCCCAGCTTTTGAAACTGGCCCGGGGTCCCTTGACCCTGAGCATACGGGAGGTGTGACGCCATGAAAGAACTGATCTGCATCGTCTGCCCCAAAGGCTGCCACCTGAAGGTGGACGAGGAAAACGGCTGGGCCGTCACCGGCAACTCCTGCCCCAAGGGCGCGGAGTACGGCCGCAGCGAGCTGCAAAACCCCACCCGCGTGCTCACCACCACCGTCTGCGTGGAGGGCGGGCTCTATCCCCGCATCCCCGTCAAGACCAGCCGGGCCATTCCCAAAGGCCTTTTGATGGACGCCATGGCTGAGGCGGCAAAGGTGCGCCTTGCCGCGCCGGTGCGCCGGGGCCAGGTCATCCTGCCCGACCTTTTGGGCACCGGGGCCGACCTTGTGGCCAGCCGGGACATGGAGGCGCTGTGAACCGCCGCCCTCCGCCGGGCCGGGAACGGGGCTTTGACGCCCCTCCCCATTGACATTTCCTTTGCCGCTGTGATAGTATCATCTTACTGCAAGGCATCGCAAAGGAGGCGTTTATCCCATGGGAACCGAATGGATGGGCCGGTACCGGCCTCTGGTGGCCGCCCTTGTGAAGCACACCAACGTGGTGCAGCGCGCTTCGGTGCGGACCGTGCGGCTTTCTGACGAGCTTCGCCTGACCGTGCAGGAATGGCAGGTCTTTGAATACGTGTTGGAGCATCAGGACGACGATGCCTGCATGAACCACATCTCCGAGCGGCTGGGCATCCCTCAGAGCACCTTTTCCAAGATCATCAAATATCTCTGCGAGCAGGGCCTGGTGGACAAATACCAGACCGAGACCAACCGCAAAAACATCATCCTGCGCCCTTCCGAAAGCGGCGCGGACCTCTACCGGCAGCAGACGTCCACCGCCGGCCTGGAAATGTTCGGGTCCTTTTTCCGGGAACTGGAGGGAGTGGGCGACGAACAGCTGGCGGTTTTCACCGCCGCGCTGGAACGGCTGAACGCCACCCTTGCCCGGGACGGCGGCAGGCAGGAAAAGCCGCGCCTCATCAAGAAAAGCTGAACCTTCAAAAAGGCCCGGCGCGCTGTTCTTTGAACAGCGCGCCGGGCCTTTTTTGCTTTGCTTAGGCCGGTTTTGAAGCGGGCGGCTTATGCCTGCGCTTCATCTTCGCCGGCTTTTTCCCTGCTTTTCTTCGCCAGAATCGCCACGATCGCCTGAACGGCCGCGATGGCCGCCATGAGCAGGGTCCAGCGGTCGGTAAAGACCATCGGATCGCTCATGTCCTCGGTGAGGATGAACGCCGCGACGGCGGCGATGGCGGGGACCAGGCTGAACACACGCCAGCCGCCCTTCCTGTTGACGGTGCGCTGCGCGTTTTCGCCGTCCTCTTCCGCCTCTTCCTTCTTCTTTCCAAAGCAGCCTGCCAGCAGCAGCACGCTGGCCAGCGCGGTCAGGACAGCCAGGATCAGGTTCAGCAGGGCCCAGGCGGCGTCCGCAGGGCCGGCCAGGGGCGCCGTTTCCTCTTCCACCGTCTCGGCCTTGCCGGTCTCGCCGGCGGGAGCCTGCGGCGTTTCTTCCTCTGCGATCTCCTCGGCCTGCTCCGGGGTCTCCTCATCGGGGTCCGCCGGGTCCACGGCGCCCGGGGCCGCCGGGGCCGCCGGGGTGGGCGCGGGGGTGGGGGTAGGCGCTGGGGTGGGGGTAGGCGCTGGGGTGGGGGCGGGCGCGGGGGTAGGCGTGGGCGCGGGGGTGGGCGTGGGCGCGGGGGTAGGCGTGGGCGCCGCCGGAGCGGCCGGCCTTTCGTTTGCGCGGAAGCTGACCACAAAGGTCATGTCCCCGGTAATATCGTAGGCGGGCGTGGGGGCCGCGGGCGCCCAGGCGGGGCCGTGCTCATCGTAGCCGCTGTTGGCGATCGCGGCGGGGATCTGTCCGTCGGTCAGATGGCCGACGCCGCCCGTTGCATAGTCGCCCTTTCCATCCAGCAGGGTGACCACGGTGCTCAGGCGAACCGCGTTGTCTTCAGCCGCGCCGCCTTTCGGGCGCACCACGCCGTTGACCGCCTCGAAGGTCACGATGACCTGGTACTTGTCGGCAATGCCGTCGCCGTTGGCCGTGTCGCCATCCTTGTCTCTGCCCGGATCCGCCAGGGCGTCGATGTCATAATAGACGTTCAGCACGTTCTTTGCCGGGTCGATGCCGATGGTCTTGGGGCCATCGGCATGGCTGAAGAGATAGTTCTGCTCCTCAAACACGAGGTTCTTGTCGTAGGTGATCTGCGTGTTGTAGGCGGCGCTGCCGGTCCGGGTGACGCGCCCGGTCTCGACGCCGTCACGGTCCAGATAGATGTGGTTGACGGTATAGCCGTACTCCTTGGGCTCAAAATGCGCGGTGTAGGCGGCGTCGGCCCGCACGTTTTGCGGCGCAAAGTTCTCCTTGTCGCTGACCTCCCTGTCCTCCTCGTCCGTCCAATTGACGAACTTGTAGCCGGTGTCCGGGGTGGCGGTGGAACCTTTGCCGTCCCCGCCCGCGTTGACGGTCTCATCCGCGAGGCTGACGCTGCCGTTCGCGTCGGCCTGATAGGTGATGGTGAAAACCTTCCATTTCCACTGGGCGTAAAGGGTGATGTCCGCGCTGACCGCGGGAATGGTATCGCCCGCCGCATAGGGAGTGCCGCTTCCGTCCCGCTTGGTGTTCCAGCCGGTGAACTCATGATCGGCCATGCTCAGCCCGCCGCTTCCGGCCACGGGGGAATAATCCTCGCCCTTGACCAGGATGGCGCTTTCGGGCGCTGTGCCCTCGCCGTCGTTGGCGTCGTAGCGGACGGTGACCAGATCCGGAGATCCCTCGTCCACACAGATCTTCGCCACATAGGAGCGGACGTCCTCTTGCAGGTCGTCGGGATCCCACTGAAGGGTGCAGTGGCTTTCGTCGAGGTCATAGCCCCACATCTCCTTGGCCAGCCCGGCGGCGCTCAGCTGCTTATATTCCTCCAGCTGTTCCCAGCCGGGTTCGACCTTTTGGTAGTTGAGGCGCGTGCCGCCCGGTCCGCCGGCATAAAGCTCCACGGTGAGCGTATAGCTTTGCGTGTTGCTCCACACCGCGTACAGCTTCACATCCCCGGCGGGCATGGGGAAGGTGCCGCCGTCCACGTACCGCGGGGCCGCGGCGTCTTTGTCCTCAGACCAGCCCAGGAACTGGTAACCCGCGCGGGCCAGCGTTCCGTTGCCCGCAACGGTGACCTGCGCGCCCTCGACGTATTGCTGGCCCTTGGGCGCTTCTCCTTTGTACTGGCCGGTCAGCGCGTTCGGATCGTAGGTCACATTGTATTTGCTCTTATCCAGGATCACACCGTCCACATGGTAGCCATCGTTCTCTTCTTTGATCGCATACCAGAGAACATACTGGGTGGCGGGGTCATAGGACTCGTTCACAGCTTTCACTGCCGCCTGGATCTGGGCATCGGTGGGGCGGCTGTTCAGATTGTCCTCCACAGCCTTGCCGGTGGGGTCGGCCACAAACTTGCCCTGTTTAACGGCCCCTGTAACCTTGATGCGCCCGGTGTAAAGCTCGTTGCCGTATGCAGCGGGTTCCACGGGGATCATTCCGTCCAGGCGGATGAAAAAGAACGCGTTTGCATTGTGATCCTGCACCCAAATGGCGTGAAGGGTCACGTCCGTCTCTGGCAGGGTGTAGGGGGCGCCGGCGGGATAAATGGTTTGAAGGTAGTTTTCGGGCTTGCCGTTGTTTGCAGCGGCGGAGACGCTCCATCCCAGGAAATCGGCTCCCTCCATGGAGGGCAGGATCACCACATCGCCGGGCTCTCCATGCACCGCTTCGGGGGCGGCGCCGGAGCCGCCGTTTTGCGTGTTTTCATTGTAGGTAAGGGTGACTGTGGCGGAGACGGCGGCGGTTCCGCCTTCCGCACCATAAGCGGCGCGGCTGGCCAGGGCGGCGCGGCCCTCCTCAGGGACGGGCGTCGCGGGGGCCTCCTCCCCGGGAACAGGCGTCGCAGGGGCCTCCTCCCCGGGAACAGGCGTCGCAGGGGCCTCCTCCCCGGGAACGGGCGCCGCGGGGGCCTCCTCCCCGGGGACGGGCGTCGCAGGGGCCTCCTCCTCAGGGACGGGCGTCGCAGGGGCCTCCTCC
>NZ_CALXHK010000055.1:0-12571 GCF_944388085.1 Candidatus Allofournierella excrementigallinarum
TCACCGCCGGCATGGGCGGCGGCACCGGCACCGGCGCGGCCCCCGTGGTGGCCGAGGTGGCCCACGACCTGGGCATCCTCACCGTGGGCATCGTCACCAAGCCCTTCGCCTTTGAGGGCCGCCGCAAGATGAGCCTGGCCGAGCAGGGCATCGCCGCGCTGCTGATGCATGTGGACAGCCTCATCGTCATCCCCAACGAGCGGCTGAAGCTCATCAGCCAGGAGAAGATCACCCTGATGAACGCCTTCGAGGCCGCCGACAACGTGCTGCGCCAGGGCGTGGAAAGCATCTCCAGCCTCATCAACATCCCCGCCTTCATCAACCTGGACTTCGCCGACGTGCGCAGCATCATGAAGGACGCCGGCTACGCCCACATGGGCGTGGGCAGCGCCAAGGGCGCGGGCAAGGCGGAAAACGCCGCCAAGGCCGCCGTTTCCAGCCCCCTGCTGGAGACCTCCATCGCCGGCGCCCGGGGCGTCATCATCAACATCACCTCCTCGCCGGACATCGGCCTGGAAGAGGTGGAGCAGGCCTCCAGCCTCATCACCCAATCCGCCCACCCCGACGCGAACATCATCTGGGGCACCACCTTTGACGAGAACCTGTCGGACGAGCTGCGGGTCACCGTTGTGGCCACCGGCTTCGAGAACGCGCCCGCTTCCCAGGCCGCGTCCCGCGCCGCCGAGGCTGCGCCGGTGCATACTATGCCCACCGCCGTGTTCAGCGCAGACGCCGGCACCGCGGCTTCTTCCGTCCCCGCCGCCGACTCCAAGAGCGAGGACGACGACGAGGATTACTTCAACCAGATCATGGGCCTGCTGAACAACCGCAGATAAGCGGCCCAAAGACTGACCGAAAGGAGGCGGCGCCATGGCGGACAAGCCCACCCCCGGCGAGTTCAAAACGTCCCTGATGGGTTTTCAAAAAGCCCAGGTGCTTGCCTACATCGACGAGCTGAGCGCCAAGGCGCTGGAAACCCAGAGGCAGCAGGAACAAGCCGCCGAGGCCCTGCGCAGGGAGCTGGAAAACGCCAAGGCGGACAACGGCGTCCTTCTGGAAAAGACCAGGGAAGTGTGCGACAAGCTCACCAGCGAGGAAAAGCGCGCGGAAGAGGCCGAGAGCCGCGCCCGTGCCGCCAGCGAGCAGCTGCTGCACATGGAAGAGACCGCCAGCGGCTACAAGAGCCGCCTGTTCACCAAGGAGCAGGAGACGGTGGTCCTGCGGGCGGACAACGCCCGCCTCACCGAGCAGCTGGAGCAGCAGCACCGTCAGCTGGAACAGGCCCTGGCGGACCTGGAAGCCGCCCGCGCCGAAGGCGAGGAAAAGGCGAGGCAGGGCAGGCAGGAGCTGGAGCGCCAGCGCAGCGCTTTCGAAGAGGAAAAGCAGGCTGACCTGTGCCGGATGGAACAGGAAAAAGCGGACGCCCAGCGCCAGATGGAGCAGCAGCGGGAGGCCGCCCGGCGCGAGCTGGAACTGGAGAAAGCCCGCTTTGACCAGACCCGCCGCACCCAGCAGGAGTCCGCCCGCCAAAGCGCCCAACAGATGGCGGACACGGTGCTGCTTTTACGCAGCCAGCTGGAACAGGTGGACCGGCAGATCGCCGAGGCCGCCGAGCGCCTGCAAAGGGCCACGGGGGCCATCTACACCGCCCTTGGCGAGACCGAGCAGAACCTGGCGGCCCTTGGCGCCCAGGCCGACAGCTTCCCAAAGCCCCTGCCCGAGCAGCCCGCCCCGCCGAAAGCCCAGCCCCGCCCCGGGCGGGACAAGCGCCCGCCCCGCCGCACGGCGCGCCGGCGCACCGTGAGCGAAGGGTTGCTGGACTTGTTGGAACGGGCCCTGAAAGAATAAGCCAAAAAGCCGCAAGAGAAACTCTCCTGCGGCTTTTTCCCTGAAAAGAGAGGAACGAATGACGATGCTGGAAAAGATGAAAGGGCTGGCCGGGCGCGCCTGGCAAAGCCTGACAACGCTGGAGCGATTTCTGATCTGTGCCGGGGGTGGCTTTGCGGCAGTGTGCGCCGCCGGGCTTCTGGTGGCCTACGGCGGGCCAGTGCTGCTGCTGTGGCTGTCGGGGCTGTGCCTCTTTGGCATGCATTGGCTGCTACGCAAAACAGCGTCGGTTTGCTTTGAGGCCGACCCCTTCAAAGAAAAGGCCTTCCGCAGGACGCTGCTGATCGTGGCGGTGGCGGGCCTGGTCATCGTATGTTTTTTGATGTATTATCGCGACACCATCTACTACTATGACTACATCAATTACTACAAAAAGCAGAACGCAATGGCATCCAACTTCGCGGCCAGCGGATTTATGGCTCTGGGAGAGATAATACGAAATCTTATGCGGGACGACTACAAGGTGTTTATGAACCTGTTCATTGCGGGCCCCTTCACCTTTACCACCCGCACGGTGGAGAGCTTTGTGATCTGCAGCTATCTGACCTGCATGCTGCCGGTCTATACCGCCTGGATGCTGGCAGCAAAAAAAATCGGCCTTGCCCTGGGCGTGTGCCGCTGGAACGTTTACTATGGCCTGTGTGGAGCCTTTCTTGTGAGTTGGCCGCTGCTGCTTTTCCCGCTCACCCATGGCATGCCGGACCCCTTTGGCCTGGCCTTTGCTGCGCTGATTTTGCTGCTCACCGTGGATCACCGCTTTGAGACCCTGCCCTGGGCGCGGCTGCTGTGCCTGTTCATTGCCACCTTCTGCCTGATTCTCACCCGTCGGTGGTATATGTACTTTATCTTCGCGTACTACCTGTTCTGGTGTGCCGCAGTGCTGTTCAGCCGCCCGCTGCGCCGGTGGCCGCGGGTGTTGGGCAATATGCTGCTTTTCGGCGGCCTGTCGGCGGTGCTGATCGTGGTGCCTTTGTTCCCCACCTTCAGGCAGGCTCTTACCTACGACTACGCAGACCGCTACGGCGCGTTCTATGGGGGCGGCATTGCGGAAAACCTTGCCATCCAGAAAGCCTATCTCGGGTACGTTCTGCTGGCGGCGCTGGCGGTGGGGGCGGTGGCCCTTGCCGTGCGCCGCAGCACCCGCCTGTGGCTGCCGGTGCTGGCCGGTACCTGGGCGGTGGCGTTCTGGATGTTTGCCCGGGTGCAGAGCTTTGGCATCCATCAGTTGCTTTTGCTGGAGCCGGTATATCTTGTTTTGATTTTTGCCGCGCTGGCGGCGGTGTGCGCAATGCGGCGGCAGCTGGCGGCCCGGGCTGCAGCCTGCCTTTCGGCAGTGCTCATTGGGGCGCAGTTTTTGCTGGCCGCGCCGGCCAACACTCTGGGCGGTGCTTTTGGCACCACGCCCCTGGACCTCAGCCGCCGGCAGGACATGGCCCAGATCGACGAAATGGTGGATTATATTCTTGAAGTCTACCAGCCCGGCGATAAGGTCTACATCAACGCCACCGGCGACTATTGCGCTCAGGTGTTTTCCGCCAGCCGTATGCCCAACGATCTGGAGTGGCTCATCCAGTATGAAATATCCGTTCCCTCCACTCACGGCCTGCCCACAGTGATTTTGGATTGCAGCTGGCTGTATGTGCCGAATTCTGACGCTTTTTTGGAGCTGAACAACCGTATTAATGCGGCGATGGGGCAGGAAAATGCCCTCTCAGCTCACTTTGAAGCCCAAAGGACCTTCGACTTCCCCAATGGCCTGACCTTCACCGCATACAAGCGGGTCCAGCCTGCGGACAACGAGGAACTTGCCTTCCTGCTCAGCCTCTTCCCGGATTGGGACGAGCGCTGGCCCGACATGTTCAGCGATGTGGCCGCAAGCTATGCACAGGAGCATGGCTGGGAATGGCCTGTGAACGATTGAAAAAGAACGCGCCCCTGTCCGGCAGCGAGGCCGGACAGGGGCGCGTCTTGCTATATAAACCGCCCAAACGATGCGCAGCTTGCGTTTTGCCGCCCGCCGGGCGGCAGGGCTCCCGCAAAAATTTGCGCAAGCAAAGTTTTGTGGGGAAAAGGAGGAATGACGAAGCGGCATGAGAAAAGCCCGGTCTTCTGACCGGGCTTTTTGAATGGAGCACAGTCCATTCCGACGTGGAGCGGGGTACGGGAGTCGAACCCGCCTGTTCGGCTTGGGAAGCCGACGCACTACCGATGTACTAACCCCGCGGGTCGATACCTGATTATTATACCCGCTGGGCCGCAAATTGTCAAATCCTTTTTCGTCCCCGGCGGCCTCTTGCACCGGGGACGAAAAGGCAATATACTAAAGAAAACAGTCAAAGGCGGGTGAGCTGATGAAAAATCCGTTGGATGCGGTCAAAGTGTTTTTGGGGGTCGTGTGCGTTGCCGGGGCCTTTGCCGCGGCGGCCTTCGCGCCCGGCGCCGGCGGGCAGGCCGCCGCCCCGTTGCCCTCTCCGCCGCCTGCGCCCACTGCCAGCCCCGCGCCCAGCCTCGCGCCCAGCCCGCCGCCGAGCCCCGTGCCCGAGGTGGCGCTGGCCTTCACCGGCGACGTGAACTTCGCCGACGATTGGTACAATATGCTCCACTACGCCGGCACCGCCGGCGTGGAGGATTGCTTTGGCCCGCTGCTGCTGGAAGAGATGCAAAGCGCGGACGTGCTCCTCTCCAACAACGAGTTCGCCTTTTCCCACCGGGGCGCCCCCATGGCGGGCAAGGAGTTCACCTTCCGCTCCCGCCCGGAGAACGTGGAAATATGGCAGCAGCTGGGGGTGGACATCGTCGGCCTTGCCAACAACCACTGCTTTGACTATGGCGCCGACGCCTTTGCCGACACCCTGGCCACCCTTTCGGACGCGGGCATCGCCTATGTGGGCGCGGGCGCGGACCTGGAAGAAGCCATGACGCCCCGCTACTTCACGGTGGACGGGCTGACCATTGGATACGTGGCCTGCACCCGCGCCGAAAAGTACGTCCTCACCCCCGAGGCGGGGGAGGGCAGCCCCGGCGTGCTGCGCTGCTATGACCCGGAACTGGCGGTGCAGGCCATCGAAGAGGCCAGCAGCCGGTGCGACTATCTGGTGGTCTACGTCCACTGGGGCACCGAGTACAGCACCCGGCTGGAGCAGGCCCAGGCCGACCTTGCCACCCTTTTTGCCGAGGCGGGGGCGGATCTCATCGTGGGCAGCCACCCCCACATCCTGCAGGGGGCCGGCTGGCGGGGGGACGTGCCCGTGCTCTACAGCCTGGGCAACTTCTGGTTCAACATGGAAACGGTGGACACCGCCCTCGTCACCGTCACCCTCACCGGCCCGGGGGCGGAAAACGCCACCGTCCGCCTCATCCCCTGCATCCAGACCGGCGGGCGCACCTCCATCCTCACCGACGAGGGGGAGAGGGCCCGCATTCTCGACCATCTCAACTCCATCAGCGAGAGCGGCTGGTTTGACGAAGACGGCGTGCTTCACCCGCCCAGAACTGCGGGATGAATTGCAAAAAGCGGCGTCCGGCATTTCAAAAGCCGGGCGATCGTGCTATAATAATAAGAAAGTTTTTCAAAAAAACAACAGGCCCGCGGCGCGGCTTGCCGCAGCCCGGGCATGAAGGAGGCTTTTCATGGTCACTTGCTCCAAGACCGGAATGTATTACGCCCGGGGCCAGTGGGTCCCCGCCGACGAAAACGCCCCCGCCGCCCTGGCGGCGCTGGGCTTTGACGAGGCCGCGCGGCAGAACGCCCGCAAAGGCACCATCGCCTGGGGCATTTTGCAGGCGCACAACCACAGCGGCGATGAAAATGCGCTGCAACTCAAGTTCGACGCCCTGGCCAGCCATGACATCACCTTCGTGGGCATCGTGCAGACCGCCCGCGCCTCGGGGCTCACCAAATTCCCCATGCCCTACGTGCTCACCAACTGCCACAACAGCCTGTGTGCGGTGGGCGGCACCATCAATGAAGACGACCATCTCTTCGGCCTGTCCGCCGCAAAGAAGTATGGCGGCGTGTATGTGCCGCCCCACCTGGCGGTCATCCACCAGTACATGCGGGAGATGTATGCCGGCTGCGACAGGATGATCCTCGGCTCCGACAGCCACACCCGCTACGGGGCTCTCGGCACCATGGCCATCGGCGAGGGCGGCGGCGAGCTGGCAAAGCAGCTGCTGAACCGCACCTACGACGTGGCCTGCCCCGGCGTGGTGGCGGTGCACCTCACCGGCGCGCCCGTGCCCGGCGTGGGCCCCCAGGACGTGGCCCTGGCCATCATCGGCGCGGTGTTCGCCAGCGGCTATGTGAAGAACAAGGTCATGGAGTTCGTGGGCCCCGGCGTGGCCAGCCTGCCGCTGGAATACCGCAGCGGCATCGACGTGATGACCACCGAGACCACCTGCCTGTCCAGCATTTGGGTCACCGACGAAGTCACCCGGAAGTATCTGGCCGTCCACGGCAGGGAAGGGGACTACAAGCCCCTGGCCCCGGCGGACCTGGCGTATTACGACGGCGTGGTGGAAGTGGCGCTGGACAAGGTGCGGCCCATGATCGCCCTGCCCATGCATCCCTCCAACGTCTACACCATCGAGGAGCTGAACGCGAACCTCGAGGATATCCTCCACAAGACGGAAGAGGACTGCGCCGCGCTGGTGGGCGGCAAGGTCAAGCTGGACCTGGTGAGCAAGATCGAGAACGGCCGCCTGCGGGTGGATCAGGGCGTCATCGCCGGCTGCGCCGGCGGCACCTGGTCCAACATCTGCGAGGCCGCCCAGATTTTGGAAGGCTTCTCCGGCGGCAACGGCGAGTACGCCCTCAGCGTCTACCCCTCCAGCCAGCCCACCATGATGGCGCTGATGAAGAACGGGGCTCTGGCCAGCCTGATGGCAGGCGGCGCCACCGTGCGCACCGCCTTCTGCGGGCCCTGCTTCGGCGCGGGGGACGTGCCGGCCAACGGTTCGCTCTCCATCCGCCACACCACCCGCAACTTCCCCAGCCGCGAGGGCTCCAAGCCCGGCAGCGGCCAGATCGCCGGCGTGGCGCTGATGGACGCCCGCTCCATCGCCGCCACCACCCGCATGGGCGGCATCCTCACCCCCGCCACCGACATCGACTATGAGCCCCACATCCCCGAGTACGAGTTCGACGACTCCAGCTACCGCAGCCGCGTCTACAACGGCTGGGGCAAGGCAAACTACGACAGCCTGCTGCGCCTGGGGCCCAACATCAAGGACTGGCCCGCCATCCAGCCCCTGGCCGGCAACCTGCTGCTGAAGGTCACCAGCTACATCACCGACCCGGTGACCACCACCGATGAGCTCATCCCCAGCGGCGAGACCAGCAGCTACCGCTCCAATCCCCTGGGCCTGGCGGAGTTCACCCTGAGCCGCAAGGACCCGGGCTATGTGGGCCGCGCCAAGGCGGTGCAGGCCGAGGAGGCCGGCCGCGCCGCCGACAAGGGCAGCGACGCCCTGCTGGCCCAGGTGCGCGCCGTGCCCGGCTGCGAGGCCCTCGCCTGGAACGATCTGGCCATCGCCAGCACCATCTATGCGGTGAAGCCCGGCGACGGCTCCGCCCGCGAGCAGGCCGCCAGCTGCCAGCGCGTGCTGGGCGCGGGGGCCAACATCGCGGTGGAGTATGCCACCAAGCGCTACCGCTCCAACCTCATCAACTGGGGCATGCTGCCCTTCCAGCTGGAGGGGCCCACCCCCTTCGGCCTGGGCGACTACGTCCTCGTCCCCGGCGTGCGGGCGCTGCTGGAAGAAAACCGGCTGGAGAACATCCCGGCCTTCGTGCTGGGCGAAAACGGCCCCAGGGCCTTCACCCTCTCCATCGCCCCCCTCACGGCGGACGAGCGGCAGATCTTGCTGGACGGCTGCCTCATCAACTACTACAAGCACGGCTGAAGACCCAAAGGAAGGTGGACACCATGGCCGGCGATCTGCATACCCACACCACCTGGTCCGACGGGGCGCTGCCCGCCCCCATGCTGCCAAAGCTGGCGGCCCGGGCGGGCCTCGCGTGGCTTGCCATCTCCGACCACGACACCCTGCTGCCGGTGGAATACGCCTATGAAAACCCCACGGTGGAAGGGGTGCACCTCATCCCCGCGACCGAGCTCACCGCCTACGACTTTGAGCGGGGGCGGCAGGTGCACATCCTGTGCTATTGGCCGGACAAAGGCAGCCCCGAACTGGCGGCCCACTGCCGTCTGATGGCCGCCCGGCGCAACGCCGTCTGCACCCAAAGCGCAAAAGAACTGGAGGAAATTTACCCCCAGTTCAGGCTGGAGGACGCCCGCCGCATGGCGGACGCGGGCGGCGGCGTGCTTTTCAAAAGCACCCTCATGCGGGTGCTCTATGAGTACGGCCTGGTGGACGGCATCTACCAGCAGGACTACAAGGCCCTCTTCGGCGCGAAAGGCGGCAGGGTGCTCCACGACCCGGAGTATGAGCCGGTGGAGAACGTCCTGGCAGTCATCAAGGCTGCCCGGGGCGTGGCGGTGTTCGCCCACCCCAGCGTTTACAACAGCATGGAGCTGGTGGCCGAACTGGCCGCCGCGGGCCGCATCGACGGGGTGGAGATCGAGCATCCCCGCAACACCCCCGAGGATAAGGAGGAGCTGCGCCGGCTGGCCGAAAAGTACGGCCTCGTCACCACCGGCGGCACCGACTTTCATGGCATCCACGCCGGCAAGCCCCGGCGGCTGGGCCTCTGCCGCTGCACCGATGAGGAAGTGCTGCGGCTGAACGAACTGGCAGAAACGAAGAAAGAATAAAAGAGAGAAGGAACAAAAAATGACCACCCACACCCGCAAAAACAGCGGCACCTGCTCCCGCAGCACCACTGTCACCCTGAACGACGACGGCACCATCCACAGCATCGAAGTGGTGGGCGGCTGCAACGGCAACCTGAAGGGCGTCAGCAGCCTGCTGGTGGGGATGGACGCCGCCGACGCCATCCGCCGCATGCGGGGCACCACCTGCGGCCCCCGCCCCACCTCCTGCCCGGACCAGATCTCCCTGGCCCTGGAGGAAGCGCTGGAAAAGCAGAAGCGAAGCTGAAGCGTTTTTTGAGAAGAAAAGCCGCCCGTTTCCCGAAGAGCTTTCGGGGAACGGGCGGCTTTATTTGGAATTGATGGCCTCCAGCCGCTGAATTTTATGTTTGCAGGTGCTGATCATGATGGGAAAAGCCATGCCCGGCAGAAGGGGCGCAGCGGGCTTTGTGCCCATGATATTTTCCTTTTCTCTTGTTTTATTCCATGCTTTTCAGCTTGCGGATGTCCTGCCCCAGAAACAGCACCGGCTCGCAGCTGCCCCCCAGGCGGCTGGCGATCTTTTCGGTGTAGCGGGCCTCAAAGGCCTTGCCGTCCACGATGTTGGTGGTATAAACGGTGGGCCGCTTTTCCAAAAGGCGGGTGTTCAAAAGGTTGTAAAAGCAGCTGAGCACATAGGGGCTCACATACTCGGTGCCCAGATCGTCCAGCACCAGCAGGTCCGCCTCCAGCACCGCCTCCATCAGCGGGCAGTCGTCCGCAAAGCGGTCCCGCTCCAGCTGGCCGAACAGGCTCTGGGCGCTGATGTACACCACGTCAAAGCCCTTTTCCAGCACCGTCTGGGCAATGGCCAGCGCCGCATGGGTCTTGCCCAGGCCCGCGTTGCCGCAGAGCAGCAGGCTGGTGCTCTTCATGTCAAAGCCCTCGGCGTAATCCCGCAGGGCGTCCAGCGCCTCGGCCATCTCGGCGCGGATGCTCACGCCGGTGGCCTCGTCCGCTTCGTCCGGGTAGTAGCGCAGTTCCATTGAGTCGAATCCGCACAGGGACAGGGGCGACTCTTTGGCAATTTCCTCCCGCCGCAGCTGCCGGGCCCGGCGAAAAACGCAGGCGCACATCCGCCCGCTGGCCACGCCGGTGTCCTTGCAGACCGGGCACTCGAAGGCCGGCTCCAGGCTGGCGGGGCCGTAGCCGTGGTCCGCCAGCAGCGTTTCCAGCTGCTTTTGGGCGGCGGCGCGCTGGGCGCGGGCGGCGTTCTGCTCCTCTTCCTTCGCGCCCGCCGCGGCCAGCTGCACCAGCCGGATGCCCAGCGAGCGCACCTTGCCCTCCAGCGGCTCCAGCTCGGGGATGGCCGCCGCAGCGGCCTGCCGCCGCCGTGCCGCCAGGGTCATGGCCCGCTGGCGGGCGCTTGCGGTCCGGCGCTGCGCTTCTCTCAACAGTTCCGTTTTCGTGCGCATAGGTTCAGTCCTCCCGTTTCAGCCGCAGCGGGCGGTTTTGCGCCCGGCGCAGGATGTCGTTGCCGCTGGGGGACGCCCGGTCCACCCGGATGTTGCTGCCCTCCAGCCCGCCGGCGCCCCGGGTGTCCGCCAGGGTGCGCCAGCCTTTTCCATGCCAGCTTTTCAAAATGCCGTTGACGTATTTCGCGTCCTTGCCCGCCCCGGCGTGCAGCACCGCTTCGGCCACCATCGCGTCATCGAAGCGGTACTCCTCGTACCAGCGGCGCACGCAGTTCCTGTCCGCCATGGTCAGGCCCTCGGCGGGCACGCCCAGCAGTTCGGCCACGGTGCGCTCGTGGCGCGCCCGGTCCGCCAGCAGCTGCAGATAGCGCTCGGCGTCCTCGCCGCTGGCCACGCCCTCCTGGGCCCAGCGGTCCAGTTCCCGCTCCAGCTGCGCCACCGAGCGGCGGCCCCGCCCGGCGTTGTAAGCCGCGCACAGCAGGATGACCTCGGCGGGGATGCTCTCGTTCACATACAGCGACACCACCCGCTGAACGTCCTTCTGGCCCAGCGCCTTGCCCAGGCAGGTCTGGGCTTCGCTGGCCAGCATGGACACGGTGGGGTCCCGCAGGGCGGCCATCCGAAGCTGGTCGGCGGTGAGGGGCGGGGCCTTTTCAGCGGGGGGCGGCGCCGGGGGGCCTCCCCGCTCCTTTTCCAGCAGGCCCACGCCGTGCCAGAATTCCAGCGCGCTGCTGGCCGAAGCCACCGTCTTGAGTTTCAGATCGTGGGCGATGGTCTTGGGGTCGGTGCAGCGGGTGGCAATGACGTATAAGGCCACCCGCACCGGGTCGCCGCCGGCCCGGTCCAGATGGCGGAACACCAGCTGCGGCACGGCGATGGAGTCGCCGGCGTTGTCGTTCAAGCGGTAGGTCATGCGGGAATTGCTCCTTTGCGTTCAGCGCATACAATTTCATTATAAATATAACACAAAACCCTGGTGCGCGCCAGAGCTTTTTGACCGCCCGATTTGACAAACGCCCCCTTGTCTGATAGCATTAAATAATAGCAGTAACGGCCAGGCGAAGACGCCGGGCAGCACACGGAGCTTTTTGAACAAGGTGCAGAAAATGAAGATCGCGATCGTGACGGACAGCAACAGCGGCATCTTTGAGCGCCAGGCCCGCAAGATGGGGGTGCATGTGGTTCCGATGCCCTTTTCGGTGAACGGCGAGTGGCTGTATGAAGGCGTGCAACTCACCGCGCCGGATTTTTACAAAGCTCAGGCGGAAGGGGCGGACATCACCACCAGCATGCCCAGCCCGGCGGACGTGACGGAGCTGTGGGAAAGGCTGCTGGCGGACCACGACGAACTGGTTTACATCCCCATGACCAGCGGCCTCAGCGGCTCCTGCGCGGCGGCCGCGGCCCTGGCCGAGGACTACGACGGCCGGGTGCAGGTGGTGGACAACAAGCGCATCTCCCTCACCCAGCTGCAATCGGTGCTGGACGCAAAGCGCCTGGTCAAGCGGGGCCTTACCGCCGCCCAGGTGAAGGCCCAGCTGGAACAGCACGCCCTGGACGCCAGCATCTACATCACCTGCAGCGATTTGAAATACCTGAAAAAGGGCGGGCGCATCACCCCGGCGGCCGCCGCCATCGGCACGGTGCTGAACATCAAGCCGGTGCTGCAGATCCAAGGAGGAAAAATCGATGCCTACGCCAAGGTGCGGGGCATGCGCCAGGCGGTGGAAAAGATGCTGGACGCCATCTGTGACGATATCACCGGCCGTTTCAACGGCATGAACCTCCACATCGGCACGGCTTACAGCGGCGATGCCGAACTGGGCAAAAAGTGGCAGAAATACGTCCAGAGCCGCCTGCCCCGCTGCCGGGTGCACTCGGCGCCCCTTTCTCTGAGCATCGCCTGCCACACCGGCCCCGGCGCGGTGGGCGTCGGCTGCTTCTACTACGAAAAGTGAATTGTCAAACCAAGTGCAACAGGAATTGAGCGCAAAGCCCCGTAATTCCTGAGCAGAACGGAAGTTCAGAACTTTGCGAAACCTGGCGTTGATCAACGCCAGGTTTCGTTCGTATTCCACTTGACAAACTCGTTTGCTGGGTGTAACATAACAGTGTTATATAACGTTGTTATGAGGAGGCCCCGTATGGAAGAAAAATCCACCGCCACCCTGGAGAAGATCCAGGAGGCCGCATTGGCAGAGTTTCTGGAGAAGGGGTTTCAGGGTGCGTCCCTGCGGCAGATCGTGAAGAACGCCGGGGTGACCACTGGGGCCTTCTACGGCTATTTCTCCAGTAAGGAGGCGTTGTTCAACGCCCTGGCAGAGCCTCATGCCGCTGCCCTCATGGGTAAGTTCATGGAGGCTCAGACCACTTTTGCCGAACTGCCCGAGGAGCAGCAGCCCGCCCACATGGGGGTGGAATCCGGGACCTATCTGGACTGGATGGTGGACTACATCT
>NZ_CALXHK010000056.1:0-12389 GCF_944388085.1 Candidatus Allofournierella excrementigallinarum
TGAAAAGTGTCCGAGATGCCGCGTGCGAGGGTGCGTGCCCCCGGGCGGACGCAAAAGAAACGGCAACGCCGCGTGCGAGGGTGCGTGTCCCCGGGCGGACGCAAAAGAAACGACAATGCCGCGTGCAGTGGGGCCGGGCCGGGCGAAGCGGTTCGGTCAAAACAGGCCCTTTTATTGTCCGGGCGGCGCTGTGCTGCGGGCAGTTTTGCGCGAAATGGCCGCGTCTCTGCCCGCCGCCGCACGCGGCGTTTCGGACACGCTGCACTCGCATCGTGCAGCGTGTCCGCTCCGAGGCGCACTACGCGGCGGCAGTGCCGCGTCCGGCTCGGCTTTCATCGTGCGGCAGGCGGGGAGAAACCGGCCGAAGCGCCGGCCTTCCGCCCCCGGGCGGACGCAAAAGAAACGGCAACGCCGCGTGCGGCGGGGCCGGGCCGGGCGAAGCGGTTCGGTCAAAACAGGCCCTTTTATTGTCCGGGCGGCGCTGTGCTGCGGGCAGTTTTGCGCGGGGTGGGGCGCGTCTCTGCCCGCCGCCGCACGCGGCGTTTCGGACACGCTGCCCTCACACCGTGCAGCGTGTTCGCTCCGAGGCGCACTACGCGGCGGCAGCGCCGCGTCTGGCTCGGCTTTCATTGTGCGGCAGGCCGGGAGGAACAGGCCGAAGCGCCGACCTTCCGCCTCCCCGCCCCGCCAAAACAAAAAGCGCCGCCCCCTCCTGGCCGGAGAGAGGCGGCGCTTTGCCGTCTGTTTTATTCTTCTTCCGCGCCCACAAGGCCGTTCCACAGCCGGAAGTAGACGCCTTTCTTTGCCAGAAGCTCGGCGTGGGTGCCCTGCTCCTCGATGCCTTCCCTGCCCAGCACCAGGATGCGGTCGGCGTTCTGGATGGTGGTCAGCCGGTGGGCGATGGTCAGGGTGGTGCGCCCTTTGGCCAGCGCCTCCAGGCTGCGGTTCACCAGCACTTCGCTCTCGTTGTCCAGCGCGCTGGTGGCTTCGTCCAGGATCAGGATGGGCGGGTTTTTGAGGAACACCCGGGCGATGGAGATGCGCTGCTTCTGGCCGCCGCTCAGCTTCACGCCCCGCTCGCCCACATAGGTGTCGTAGCCGTCTTTCAGCTTTGTGATGAACTCGTGGGCCCCGGCCAGTTTTGCCGCGGCCTCCACCTCCTGGCGCGAAGCCCCCGGCCTGCCGTAGGCGATGTTTTCATACACGCTGCCGCTGAAAAGGTAGACGTCCTGCTGCACCACGCCGATGGCGCCCCGCAGGCTGCCCAGCGTCACCTGGCGCACGTCCTGCCCGTCGATGAGGATGCGCCCGCTTGTCACGTCGTAAAACCGGGGGATGAGGTTGCACAGGGTGGTCTTGCCGCCGCCGGAGGGCCCCACCAGCGCCAGCTTTTCGCCGGGGCGGATCTCCAGGTCCACGCCGCGCAGCACCCGGTTGTGGTCGTCGGGATACTCGAAGGAGACGTTCTCCAGCCGGATGGCCCCGGCCTTCACCTCCAGGGGCTTTGCATCCGGCGCGTCGGTGATCTCGATGGGCGCGTCCATGATCTCGCAGAAGCGCTCGATGCCGGTCATGCCCCGCTGGAACTGCTCGGCAAACTCCACGATGCGGCGGATGGTGGCGATGAGGGTGGTCACATAGAGCATGTAGGCCACAAGGTCCCCGGCGGCGATGCGCCCGCTCACCAGGAACAGCCCGCCCGCCACGATGACCACCAGATACATCAGCCCGTCGAACAGGCGGGTGCTGGTCTGGAACGCCGCCATGAAGCGGTAGGTCTCTTTTTTGATGGCCTTGAAGGCCTCGTTGTCCCGCCGGAACTTTTCAATTTCCACCGCCTCGTTGGCGAAGGCCTTCACCACCCGCTCGCCCAAAAGGCTGTCTTCGATGCGGGCGTTCAGCTCGCCAATCTGCACCCGCTGGCGGCGGAAGGCCGCCCGCAGCTTCAGGTTGATGATGGTGGACACCACACCCATCAACGGCACGCAGGCGAAGAGGATGAGGGTGAGCGCCACGCTGGACTGGCACAGGATGATGAAGCTGGCGGCGATCTTGATGGCGGCGATGAAGAATTCTTCCGGGCAGTGGTGGGCGAACTCGGTCACGTCGAACAGGTCGTTGGTGATGCGGCCCATGATCTGGCCCACCTTGGTGTTGGAGTAGTAGGTATAGCCCAGCCGCTGCAGGTGGGCGAAGGCGTCGCGGCGCATGTCCGTCTCCACATACACGCCCATCACGTGGCCCATGTCCGCCATGTAGTAGTTGGCAAGGCCGTCGATGACGCGCAGCACGAGATACAAAAGGCCCAGCCGCAGCACCAACCCCGCGGTGAGCAGGGAGGCGTCGGTGGTGGCGGTGTTGGTCAGAAACCGCATGATGAGCGGCAGCACCATGTCGCACAGGGTGGTCAGCGCCGCGCAGAAAAGGTCAAAGGCCAGAATGCGCTTATACTTTTTCAGATAGGGCCAGAAGCGCCGCAACAGGCCCTTTTTGGGGGCGGTGTGTTCCATGGGATTCCTCCTTTTGGGCAAATGCCCGGCAAAACAAAAAGGCCCGCGAAGGCCTTTTTGTGGGTGGATGGGTTTACGCGGCGGGCTGCTCGGTGATCTGGGTGGTGGTTTCGGTGGTAGTTTCGGTGGTGGTGCCGTTGGTGCCGCCGTTGTTGCCGTCGGTGGAAGGCTGATAATTCGGATCCGTCCCATTGCAGACGGTGCACACGCCGTCCACATAGTTGTGGACATTGGTGGCGGGAATTTCCTGGGTGTAGCTGTGGTTGCAAAGCGTACAGGTTAAGGTCTCCAAGCCGGGAGAGGTGCAGGTGGGCTGCACAGTAACAGACCCGATGTAGTTGTGCGTGCATGGGGTGGGCTCCGGCGGCGTTGTGTTGCCGCCGCCGGTGGTGGTGCTGCCGCCGGTGGTAGTGCTGCCACCCGTGGTGGTGCTGCCGCCGGTAGTAGTGCTGCCGCCGGTGGTGGTGCTGCCGCTGGTGGTGCTGCTGCCGGTGGTGGTGCTGCTGCTGGAGCTGGCCGCCGTGCCGGTGCACTTGCTCGGGTCGTTCTTGCACACCGGGCAGTCCTGATTGGGCGCCGCGCTGTCGCACTTGGTGGTGCAGGTGCAGGTGGGCGCGGGGGTGGGCGAAGCGGTGGGGTCGGGCTCTTCCTCCTCCACCCTGCGGAAGTGGGCGGTCAGGAACACGCCGTTGGCGTCGGCGTCGCCGGGCACGGTGAACATGATGCTCTCCTGCTGGTCGACGAAGCCGATGCTGGCACTCCAGTGGTCGAACTCCCAGCCGTCGTCCGCCACGGCGGTGATCATGCTGGTCTGCTTGCCCTTCTGCACGCTCTGGCTGGTCTCGCCCACGATGTGGCCGCCCTCGCCGGCGGAGATCTCCACCGGCACGGCGGTGGAACCGCTCACGCCGATGGGGTCCTGGGTGATGAGGCCGGGGGTGACGCCGTTGATCTTGGGAATGTCCTTCAAAGGCTTCGGGCGGGTGTCCTCGGTGACGTAGGCGTGGGTGCGGATGTAGCTGAACAGCGCCCGCGCGCCGTTTTTGCTCAGATGCACGCCGTCCAGCGCGAGGGTGCAGCCCTCCTTGGCCCAGCCGGTTTCCGGGTCTTCCAGCGCTTCGCTGGTGTCCAGATATTTATAGCCCTCGGCCTCGCACATCTCCACGATGGCGGTGTTCAGCCGGTCCACCTGCTTCATGGACAGGTTCGTGTTGCTGCGCTCCTTGTCCAGCGGGGGAACGGCGCTGACGATGATGTCGGCGTAGGGGTAGGCCTCGTGGATGGCCGCAAGGCCCTCGGTGTAGTAGTCGATGAAGGTGTCGGTCTCCATGGTGAGGTTGTTGGTGCCGAAGCAGATGATGATGCGCTGGGGCTGCATGATCTTGACGATCTCGGGGATGGCCATCTCGCCCCTGCCCACAAAGTGCTCCCACTTGAGGCTGGTGATGTTCTGCACGCCGGCGCTCACCACCCCCACCGTGTTCTCGATGGTGGTGAAGTGCACGTCGGAGTTATCGTCCGGCCCGTAGTACATGTAGCGGGCGGTGTTGGAGTCGCCGATGAAGAGGGTGCCGTCCAGATACTCCTGGCCGGCGTCCTCGGTCTCGGGCAGGATGGTGCCGGTGAACTCCTCTTTGTTCACCTTGCCCGCCTCGGCGTCGTAGGAGGAATCGTCCACCGGGGCGGACCAGCTGTTGGAGGCGCTGCCCGGCTCGGCGCCGGCGCGCACGGCGAACACGATGGCGGCGATCACGGCCACCGCCAGCACGCCGGCCGCGCCCGCGAGGACGGGGATGCCGGCGGGGCTTTTTATAAAGGCCCGGATCTTGGCGGCAAGATCGGAAGAACTGCTTTTTTTGGAATGCACGACGGGGGACCCCTTTCCATGTCGTTGGTCTGCTTGCCCGCCGGGAACAGCGGCGGGCGCGGTCTCGGTGCTATTTTACACCTTTTTGCCCGCCAGTGCAAACCTTCCGCCCTTTTTTGTGCCGTTTGGGGGCGATTTTTTACCTTTTTCCCCCACTTTAAAGGAAAAAAAGGCAGGGGCGGCCCCTTCGGGCCGCCCCTGCCGGGCAGAAAGACGCCTGCCGTTATTCCTGCCGCAGCCGGTCCACCACCGGGCGGCGGCGGGCCGCCCGGTCCGCCGCCAGGGGGATGGCCGCACCCAGCACCGCGAACGCCGCCCCCAGCGCCGCCACCGGCCAGAGGGTGGAACGGAAGGTGAAGAACCAGACGATGCGCTCCACCGCCGCGCCCAGGGCCGGGCCTGCCAGCGCCGCCAGCGCCAGGGCCAGCGCCGCCGCGCCCAGGGTGTAGGCAAGGCCCTCCAGCGCCAGCATGGCGCGCAGCTGGCGGGCGGTCATGCCCACCGCCTCCAGCACCGCCAGCTCCCGCCGGCGGGAGCTGATGCCGGTGACGATGGCGTTGAAGAAGTTCAGCACCCCCACCAGCGCCACGATGAAGCTCAGCGCACCGCCCAAGAGAAGGAACATCTGCCGGATGCTCTCGAACTCCGCCGTGAAGGTGGCCTTGCTTTCGTAGTCAAGGGTGGGGTCCACGTTTTCGGTGTAGTTCTGCAAAAAAGCCTCCAGGCCGTCGCCGGCCCCCTCCTGGGCGTTGAAGGCGTAGTACATTATGTTGCTGGTGCCGGTGTCCCGCACAAAAGTCTCGGCCCCCATCACGAACTCGTCCGCGCCGTAATAGCCGTAGTCCAGGGCGTTGGGCACCGCCACCAGCGTCGCCACGGTGTAGTCCACGTCCCGGTACTCCACCGCCCGCTCTACGGGGCTGGCCCCGGCGGGGATCTCGGTCAGGTCCTGGTACACCGTGCCGGTGTTGGTGTCCACATATTCCAGCTTTTCCACATAGCGCAGAGTCACCGTGTCCCCCAGCTTTGCCCAGTGGCTGTCCGCCACAAGGTCGCCGTAGTCGTCCTCGGAATAGACCGCTGCGATGCAGTTGGCGTTCGGGTCGTTCAGTTTGGAAAGGTCACCCTCCAGCACCTTCAGCTGGTCCAGGGCGAAGGGCTCCATGCCGTAGAGCTGGGCGGTGTCCTCCACCCGGCCCGCCTCGTTGCGCCCTTTCGAGCGGAGCATGGCGTCCAGCTGTTCTTCGCTGTACCACCGGCCGTGCAGGCTTCGGTAATAGTCGTCGGTGACGAACTCCAGCACCAGGGAGGTGCGCCCGTAGACCCGCGCGCCGTCGGCCACGCCCCCGGCGGCGTTCACCGCGTCGATGGCCTCCTGGGGCAGGGCCTGGCCGGGGTTGAAAATTTCGCTGCCGGTCTGGAAATGGGCGGCGCTGGCCAGGATGAAGTCGGTGGCGGTGAAGTAGGAGGTGTATTTGTCCATGTCAAAGCTGCCCGCAAAGGCGGTGGTGGCCCAGAACAGCACCACCGCCAGCGCCAGCGACAGCATGGTCAGGGCGGTCTTGCCCCGGCTGCGGCCCAGGTTCGCCAGCGCCATGGCGGGCAGCGACACCGCCTTGGCCCGCCGCCGCGCGCCGGGTTTCGGGGCGCGGCCCTCGGTGTAGCGCACCGCCTCCACCGGCGACACCCGCCCCGCCATCCGCCCGGGGCGGCGGCAGGAGATGAGCACGGTAATGAGGGCGAAGAGGGCCGCCCCCGCAAAGAGGGCCGGGCTGGCGCTCACCACCGGGGCCACTCCGTCGAGGCGGGCGGTGATGACCGGCACCAGCGCGCCGCCCAGCAGCCAGCCGAGAAGAAGCCCCGCCGGGATGCCCGCCGCGCTGAGGGCCAGCGCCTGGATGCGGATGATGCGCCGCAGCTGGCGGGGGGTGGTGCCGATGGCCTTGAGCAGGCCGTAGAAGCGGATGTCCCCCGCCACCGAGATCTGGAACACATTATAAATGATCAGGTAGCCGGTGAGCAGGATGAGCCCCAGCGCCCCGGCCAGAGCCAGCAGGGTGGGCGCGTCCAGCTTCATGCTCAGCTGGGCCCCGGTGTAGGCCCAGTTCACCCCGATATCGACGTAGTTTTCCCCCGGCTCGTCGCACTGGCAGCCGTAATTGGCAAGGACGCGCCGCAGGTTTTGTTCGATGTTCAGCGAGGAGGAGAACATCACGTCCATGTTCCAGCAGCCGGTCATGCCGTCCGCCCCCGGCGGGGCCACGCCCAGCTTTTCCAGGATGGAATCCACCCGGCTCTCGGGCAGCAGCACGTGGGAGGCAAAGGTGGCCTCGTCCTTCTCCCACCAGCCGCAGAGGGTGAAGGTCTCCTCGGTGAGTTTGCCGTCCACGCTGATGGGCAGGGTGAACTGCGCCCCCAGCTGGGGCTCTACCCCCAGCAGTTCCAGCACCCGGGTGTCCGCCGCGGCCTCGTCGGTGCCCTCGGCGGGCAGCCGCCCGGCGGTGGGGGCAAGGAACATCCAGTCCGCCTCGTTCTCGTCCGCCCAGCTCACCTCCACGTGGTCCTTCGTGAAGGCGTCCCCCTCGGCCATGCCCAAAAAGCGCCGCAGGCCCCACTCTTTTACCAGCGGGTCGGAAGAAAACAGTTCCGCCTGTTCCTCGGTGATGTACTTGAAGCCCCCGTGGGCGCGGCCGCCCACCTGGCGGAAGGTGGCCTGCTGAAAGCCCTCGTTGATGGACAGGGCGATGGTGAACAGGCTGGTGAAAAGCACCGCCGTGAGGGCGATGGCCAGCACCGCCACCAGGTTGCGGGTGCGGCTGGCGGCCAGGGCCCGCAGGCTCAGCCGCCGCACGCAGGCCTTGTTTGCTACCTTCATGCCCTCACCCCCTCGTCACGATGCGCCCGTCCTCGATGCGCACGATGCGGTCGGCCAGCTGGGCGATCTCCTCGTTGTGGGTGATCATCACCATCGTCTGGGAAAAGCGCCGCCCGGTCACCTTCATCAGGCCCAGCACGTCCTGGCTGGTCTTGGAGTCCAGGTTGCCGGTGGGCTCGTCCGCCAGCAGGATGGCCGGCTGGGCCGCCAGCGCCCGGGCGATGGCCACCCGCTGCTGCTGGCCGCCGGAGAGCTGCCCCGGCAGCCGGTCCAGCTTTTCCGAAAGGCCCAGCGCCTCCACCACCTGGGCGAGATAGGCCTTGTCCGGCCGGCGGCCGTCCAGCTGCACCGGCAGCACGATGTTCTCCCACACGCTGAGCACCGGCACCAGGTTGTAGGCCTGGAACACAAAGCCGATCTTGCGCCGCCGGAACACGGTGAGCGCTTCGTCCGAAAGGGCGAAGATGTCCCGCCCGTCCACCGTCACGGTGCCGGCGGTGGGCCGGTCCAGCCCGCCCAGCATGTGCAGCAGGGTGCTTTTGCCCGAGCCGGAGGTGCCCACCACCGCCACGAACTCTCCCTGTTCCACGTCCAGGTCCACGCCGTCCAGCGCCCGCACCCGGGCCTCCCCTGTTCCGTAGACCTTTTTGAGGCCCCGGGTCTGCAAAACGATCATTGGTCTTTCCTCCCAAAGAAAAAGTCTGTGCGTCCTTGCGACAACACAGACTTTATCACAAACATCTTTCCCGGTGCTGTCGGGAATGTGACAGTTCCGACACAAGTTTTTGCGCCGTCCGCCCGGGCCTCACCGCCGGGGCAGCCACAGCGAAAAGACGCTGCCCCTGCCGGGGGCGCTCTCCACCTTCAGATAGCCTCCCTGCCCCTGGGCGATCTGGCGGGCAAGGTAGAGGCCGATGCCCACCCCCTGCGCCTGATAGGCCCCGGGGCAGCGGTAAAAGCGCCCGAAAATTTTGGCGTGCTCGCTTTCCGGGATGCCGGGGCCGGTGTCCGCCACGCGGATGGCCGCGAACATCTCGTACAGCCGCGCCTCCACCGTCACCGCGCCCCCGGCGGGGGTGTATTTCACGGCGTTGTCCAGCAGGTTGCACAGGGCTTCTTCCGTCCACTTTTCGTCGAACACCGCCTCCCCCGCCGCCTCGCTGACGGTGAGGGCCACCCCCTTTTCCGCCGCCGCGGGGGCGTACTGGGCCGCCGCCCGGCGCAAAAGGGGCTCCAGCGGCCCCGGCGCGGGGTGCAGCGCCAGCAGGCCCGTTTCCAGCCGGCTGGTCTTGACCAGCGCCTCCACCAGCACGCCCAGCTTTTCCGACTGGGCGTCGATGGCCGCCGCGCAGTCCTGCCCGGCGGGGGAGAGGGGCTGCTCCGCCAGCAGCTGGGAATAAAGCCGCAGGTTCGCCACCGGGGTGCGGGTCTGGTGGGCGATGTCCGCCACAAGGCCCGCCAGCCGGTCCTTTTCCTGCCGCACCCGGCCCGCCGAGGCCTCGCTGGCGGTCAGATACCGGGCGAGGCGCGCCTCCAGCGCCGAGAGGCGGCTCTCGTCAAAATGTTCTTCCGAAAAATGGCCCTCCATGGCGGCGGTGAGCATCGCCTCCACCCGGCCCAGGGTGCGGGCGGCCCGGCGGCGCATTGCAAGGCCCGCCGCCAGGGCGGTGAGGCCCGCCAGCGCCGCCAGCGCCCCGGCGACGGCCCAGCCGGTCATGGCTCCACCGCCCAGGTGTAGCCGATGCCGTACACCGTTTTGAGATATTCGGGCCGGGCGGGGTCGGCCTCCAGCTTGTTCCGCAGCCGCCGCACCGTCACCGACAGGGCGTTTTCCTCCACAAACTGCGCTGCGTCGGTCCACACCCGGTCCACCAGGGCGGCCCGGCTCACCGCGTGGCCCCGGTTTTCCACCAGCACCCGCAGCAGCTTCTGCTCGGCTTTGGAAAGCTCGATGGCCGCCCCTTCCCGGCGGAAGTCCATCCGCTCAAAGTCGAAGGTGAAGGGCCCCAGCGCCAGCGCCCCGGCGGCGGGCTGTGCCCCGCCGCGCAGCCGGGCCGCCACCCGCGCCCGCAGCACCGCCAGCGAGAAGGGCTTGGTGATGTAGTCGTCCGCCCCGGCCTCCAGGCCGGTCACCTCGTCCAGCTCCAGGTCGTTGGCGGTGAGCAGGACGACCGGCGTGCCGTCCCCCGCGGCCCGCAGGCTGCGCACCAGGTCCAGGGCGCTGCCGTCCGGCAGGTTCACGTCCAGCACCAGCAGCGAAAAGCGCCGGCCTGCCAGCGCCGTTTTGGCCTCGGCGAGGCTGGCCGCTCGGCTCACCTCCCGGCCCGGCCCCGCCAGCGCCATGGCCACGCCCCGGCCCAGGGCCTCGTCGTCCTCCAAAAGAAAGATGCGCTCCATCTCCGGTTCACCTCCGCCGCAGTTTTTCTTTATTATACCGCCTTTTTGCAAAAATGCGACCCCGCGCGTATAATGAAGGGGAAAGGGGGCGAGGGCCACGATCATCCAAACCGGCGGGCGCACCGACACCGTGCAGTATTACTCCCACTGGCTGCTGCGCCGCTTTGCCGAGGGGTATGTGCTGGTGCGCAACCCCCGCTATCCCCATCTGGTCACCCGCTATGAACTCTCCCCGGACAAGGTGGACTGCGTGGTGTTCTGCTCCAAGGACTACCGCCCCATCCTGCCCCGGCTGCACGAGATCACCAGCCGTTTCCCCGCTTATTTTTTCTACACCATCACCGCCTACGGCAAAGACATTGAGCCGGGGGTGCCCCCCATCGAGGCGGGCGTCCAGACGCTGAAAGACCTCTCGGCCCAGGTGGGGCGGCAGCGGGTGGCCTGGCGCTACGACCCGGTGCTGCTCACGGAAGAATACACCATCCCCCGCCATTTTGAGGCCTTCGAGACCATGGCCCGGGAGCTGGCCCCCTTCGTGGATAAATGCATCTTCAGTTTCGTGGAGATGTACCGCAAGCTGGCGGTGAACATGCCCGGGCTGCGCCCGGTCCTGCCCGCCCGGCGGCGGGAGCTGGCGGCGGGCCTGGGGGCCATCGCCGCAAAGTACGGCCTGCCCCTGCAAATTTGCGGCGCCGACGAGGACTTTTCCTCCTTTGGCATCCGCCCCGCCGGCTGCATGACGCTGGAGGCCCTGGGCAAGGCCAACGGCCTGCGCTTCAAGGACCGGGTGCACCGGGGCATGCGTCCGGGCTGCCACTGCATCGAGACAAGGGACATCGGCGCTTACGACAGCTGCCCCAACGGCTGCCGCTACTGCTACGCCAACACCGACGCCCGCCTTGCCCAGAAAAACTACTGCCTCCACGACCCGGCCTCGCCCTTTCTGCTGGGCGGGCCGGAGCCGGGGGACGAGGTGCACAAAGCCGGCCAGCGGCCCTTCGCCATCACCGCCCGGCTGGACGACCCGGTGCTGCCCGGCTTTTGACGCAAAAAAGAAGGCCCCTGCAAAGGGCTACTCCTCATAAGGACATCTTGAGATGAACCCAAGAATGACCGATTGAGAGAGGCCCTGGGGTGTCACCCCAGGCGAAAATGGGGAAATAGCCGCAAGTCACGAAAATTGGCTTGCGGCTATTTTTTATGTCAATGTTTCAAAGCGACCAAACGATTAGGAACCATTCAAATATTTTAGTGGCTTTTTCAGATGACCTGTGGTATGGTGTCTTGCTGCAAGGAGGTAGGACACATGAACGACGCACTGAAACAGCACTACAACAGATTTTACATTCCACTGCCCATGGCGGAGGCTGAGCAGGAAATTGAAGCTTGTCACAAGCAGCTCATTGAGCGATTGGAAAAACCAGAGAGAAAACTGGTGCTGCGGATCATGGATAACCAGAGTCTGATTGCGGAAAAACGCTCCATGGACAGTTTTTTCTGCGGGTTCAAATTGGCATGGAAACTGGCATACGAACTGAATCACTTTGAAACGGACAGGCATCCCTTTCCAGCGGAAGAAGCGGAGAGAGATGCCTGATTTTTTTGTTGTTAAAAGTGTAGGACTTATGGACTAAGACACTTAGTCCTATATGCCAATTCGTTGCCTTATGTTGGGATGGTGTTATCCAATCCTGTTAATAGCAGGAGGCCTTAAACTCGATGTCATTTAATTTTCTTTTCAGCCAAAGATATTTTTTTCGGACACTACTATCGGCATAACCGCTTAATTGCTGATCAATTTTATTTCTAAGTTTTTTATATTTTGGATTTTTTTCGAGGCCGTCCCAAGCCGGGAAGTCAATATAACTTTCCAGTGCGTTGATATACCAGTACCCATCATCGTCTCTGAGCAAATCATCTTCATTGATAATGGTGTTATCCATTCCGCTTTGTACTTCATCTGACAAAATGATCCGTGGGTACTCGGCGTAGTTTTCTTGGGCAATATATGCATTCACCAATGCTTTACCAAAAATCATGTTGTTATCCACATAAAAATTGCCTTTGGAGATTGCCCCACGCAAAAAAATGGGTTGTTCAAGATTAAATAGCTTCTGTTGGATAATCATGCAAACATCAATCACAACCGCTAATGACTGTGGAAACTGGCAGGGAGCGGCAACCACGACGCTATCCGACATAATATGAATTTTAAGTTCTTCTCGCAAAATTTGATTATACCGAGCAAGAGAAGCACCCTTTGGATCTGTGGATCCTATCGCTTTGGTAAGTGCAATTTTGGCATCTTTTTCTGAAATTATAGCTAAAAAAATTTGCCTAACATTTTCAAAATCTTCTGTATTTATAATGTTTTTAAATCCAAGTATGTCTAAAAATGCCACAACATATTCAGCGTATGAATCCATAAATTCACCTCGTTGTTTTTTGTTTTCCAAACATGCTTGCTGATTTTATTTCTCGGTTTTTGAAAAGTGCTTATAACAAGTCAATTCCTCTAAATGCAGCAAAAAGGCAACCCACATTTTTTCGGTGTGGAAATGGTTGGCCCCAAACAATACTGTTAAATTCTCTGCCTCAGTTTTGACCAATCCGTGGCAGTTTGCATTTCGATACCTGAACCCAGTGCTTTAAAATGTTCTTTGCCACAATGAATCTTCATCTGCTCACTGGGTTGTAGGTGAATAAAGTTAGTTGTCCCCTTGGTTTCCAAGACAAAGTA
>NZ_CALXHK010000057.1:0-12285 GCF_944388085.1 Candidatus Allofournierella excrementigallinarum
TTTCCACCTGCCTTCTTGTTTTCAAACAGAAAACCTGCTCTGGCCTGATCGCCAAAGCAGGTTTTTCTACAGGCTGAAGCCCGGCATGTGCCGGGCTTTTTTGCAAAGGGGGAGAAAACCATGGAGATACTGGTCACCCTGCCGCTGGACGAGGAGGGCAAAGCGCGCTTTGCCGCCGCCGCGCCGGGGCATCAGCTGCACTTTGTTGAAAAGGATGCCGTGACGCCCGCTCTGCTGGAGAACGCGCAGGTCATTCTGGGCAATCTGGCCGACCCCGCCCAGCTGCGCCGGTGCAAAGAGCTGCGCTGGCTCCAGCTGGACAGCGCCGGTACCGACGGCTACTGCGCGCCGGGCCTTCTGCCCGAGGGGGCGGTGCTCACCAACGCCACCGGGGCCTTCGGAGCCTGCATCGCCGAGTGGCTTCTGGCCGCTCTGCTGGCGATTTGGCGGCATCTGCCGGAATACGCCGAGAACCAGAAAAACTGCCGCTGGCAGCGGCTGGGCCCGGTGCGCACCCTGGCGGGCAGCACTGTTCTGGTGCTGGGCTTTGGTGACCTGGGCCGCAATTTTGCACGGCGCGCCCACCTGCTGGGGGCCCGGGTGCTGGCAGTGCGCCGCCGCCCCGGCGAAAAGCCCGATTGGCTGGAGGCCCTGGGCGGGGCGGAAATGCTGGAGGGATGGCTGCCGAAGGCGGACGCGGTGGTCCTGTGCCTGCCCGCCAACGCCTCCACCCGCCACATGCTGGATGCAAGACGCATCGCCCTGCTCAAAAAGGGCGCGGTGGTGCTGAACGCCGGCCGGGGCAGCGCGGTGGACACCGACGCCCTCTGCCGCGCCTTGTACGACGGGCGCATCGGCGGCGCGGCGCTGGACGTCACCGACCCGGAGCCCCTGCCTCCGGAGCACCCCCTCTGGCACGCGCCGAACACCATCCTCACGCCCCACGTTTCCGGCCTGCTGAGCCAGCCGGAAAACTTTGAAAAGGTGGTGGGCATCTGCTCTGAAAACCTGCGCCGCTTCCTCGCGGGGCAGCCGCTGCTGAATCAGGTGGACAGGTCCACCGGCTATGCTGACTGAAAAGAAAACGCCGGGGCGGCTTCCCCAAAAAGGAAGCCGCCCCGGCATCTTTTGCTTATCAGGCGGTCTGCTGCTGGCACAGCATCCGCCGCCAGTTGCGAAACCCGTAAAGGTCGTTGGCAAAAAAGGCCACGAAACACATCAGCACCGAAACCGCGCCGGGGTCCTGAACGGTGGCCAGCGACCACAGCACGATGAGCACCAGGTCGTTTGCGGCGTAGCCCGCGGCAAACCAGGGGCTGCGCCGCCAGGAAAGATATACGGCGATGGTGCTGGTGGAAATGGAGACGATGCTGGGCACCAGGTTGGCGGTGTGCAGCACCGCCAGCACATAGCCGAACACGGCGGTGATGACGATGGTCAGAAGCACCAGCCAGAACAGGTCGCTCCGCCGCAGGCGGCCCACCTGCACGCACAGCCGGTTGCCCTTGAAGGGGTTGCGCAGCCAGATGACCAGCGTCACCACCGACATGGGCAGCGTCATGCCAAGATAGGTGATCATCTCGCCGTAATAGGCGTACTGCCAGGAAATGTAGCCGTAGATGAGGCAGAAAACGATGCCGACGACCTGCCCCACCGGGTTCCCCTTGGCGTTGAACAAAAGAGAGGTCACACCGATGAGCGAGGCGGTCAGCGCCAGCCAGTTTTCCCCGTCAAAGAGAAGGAAAGACGCGAGGATGAGCGCCGCGGAACAGCTCCAAAGCAGCTTTTCGGCGGCGGAGAAATAGTTGAACAAGGCGGATGCTTTCAAATCGTTCCCTCCAAAAAACGGCATCCGCCTGCGCATCTGCAAAGACCTATCGATGCGCAAACGAATGCCGCAGCATTCTCTACCCGGTGGCAGAACAGATCATTCAAACTGCTGTTGATAATAGCATATCCCGCAAAGGAATGCAAGGGCTGTTTATTTGTCGTACCAGTATTTGCGGTCCAGGCTGCGGTACTGCAGCGCCTCGGCCAGATGGGCCGCGCCGATCTGCTCACAGCCTGCCAGGTCCGCGATGGTGCGGCTCACCTTCAGGATGCGGTCATAGGCCCGGGCGGAGAGCCCCAGCTTGTCGAAGGCTGCTTGCAGCAGCGCCGCCGCCGCGGCGTCCGGCTGGCAGTATTTTCGCAGCAGCTGCCCCGAGAGCTCTCCATTGCAGCGGATGCCGTCGCAGGCATAACGGGCAGTCTGCACGGCCCGGGCGGCGACGACGCGCTTTCGGATGTCGGCGCTGCACTCGCCCTTTTCGCTGCCCGCCAGCTCGCTGTACTGCACCGGCCCCACCTCCACGTGCAGGTCGATGCGGTCCAGAAGAGGCCCGCTCACCCGGCGGCGGTAGGCCTCGATGGCGCTGGGGGTGCAGCTGCAGGCCCGGGTGGGATGCCCGAAATAGCCGCACCGGCAGGGGTTCATGGCCGCCAGCAGGATGAAGCGGCTGGGGTAGGTGACGGTGGCCGCGGCGCGGCTCACCGTCACTTTGCCGTCCTCCACCGGCTGGCGCAGCACTTCCAGCGCGTCCCGATGGAACTCCGGCAGCTCATCCAGAAACAGAACGCCGTTGTGGGCAAGGCTCACCTCGCCCGGCCTTGCATTGGCCCCGCCGCCTGCCAGCGCCGCGGCGCTGACGCTGTGGTGGGGGCTGCGGAAGGGCCGCTGGCTCACAAGGCCGCTGCCTGCGGGCAGAAGGCCCGCCACCGAGCAGATGCTGGTGCACTCCACTGCCTCCTCCTGGGTCAGCGGCGGCAGGATGCCGGGCATGCGCTTTGCCAGCATGCTCTTGCCGGTGCCCGGCGGGCCGATCATCAGAAGATTGTGGCCGCCCGCGGCGGCGATCTCCAGCCCACGGCGTGCCGCGAGCTGGCCCCGCACGTCCGCGAAGTCCGGCACGGCGGGCCCGCCGGCGGGGACAAAGGGCCGCCGGGGCGTGGGGGCCAGCTGCGCTTCGCCCCGCAGATGCCCCACCACCTGGGCGGCGTCCGCCGCGCCCAACACGGTGAGCCCCTCCACCGCCGCCGCTTCGGCGGCGTTTTCGGCAGGCACGAACAGACGGGTCACGCCGGCCTTTGCGGCGGCCAAAGCCATGGGCAGCATGCCGGTCACCGGGCGCAGCGCCCCGTTCAGCGAGAGCTCACCCACAAAGGCGAACCGCTCGTCCAGGCTGGGCAGCTGGCCGCTGGCGCACAAAAGAGCCAGCAGCACCGGCAGATCATACACCGGCCCCGTCTTGCGCAGCCGGGCCGGGGCCAGGTTCACGGTGATGCGGCTGGCGGGCCAGGCAAAGCCCAGATTTTTTGCCGCGCTGCGCACCCGGTCGGCGGCTTCCTTCACCGCGCTGTCCGGCAGGCCCACGATGCTGAACTGGGGCAGCCCGCCGCTGATGTCCGCCTCGGCGGTCACCGCAAAGCCCGAAAGGCCCTGCACCCCGAAGCTGTTCACCCGTGCAAACATCCTGCCGCCTCCTTAATGGTTTTTGAAACGCTCAGGCGGGGAAGCGGAACACGGCTCCCACCACGCCTGCGAACACGATAAACGCCACCGGATGGATCTTGGGGAATTTGCGCTGGGCGGCGAAGATGACCACGCCCAGGGCCACCGCCGGCCAGATGACGGCGCTGCTCCATGCGCCCGCCTCGATGGAGGGCAGGCTCACCAGCGTCACCTCGGCCACGCTCACGCCCGCGGCGGCCACCAGCGCAACCGAAGCGGGGCGCAGGCCGTAAAGCCCCTTCTGCACCAGGGGGCTGTCCTTGAACTTGCCCAGCATACGGGCGATGATGAGGATGACGAGGATGGAGGGGCTGATGAGGCCAAGCGTGGCCACGATGCCGCCGGGCACCCCCGCGGTGATGTAGCCGGCGTAGGTGGCCATGTTGATGCCCAGGGCGCCGGGGGTGCTCTCGCTCACGGCGATCATGTTGGCAACATCGGCGGCGGTGAACCAGCCGATGGTGTCGGCCATGTCATAGAGAAAGGGCAGGGTGGCGAGGCCGCCGCCGATGGCAAACAGGCCCACCTTGGCAAATTCGTAAAAAAGGCGCAGCAGCGTCAGGAAATAGGCAGTCATCGTTTATCCTCCTTTTTCGCGCCCGGGGCCAGTGCCAGACCGGCCAGCGCCGCCGCCACAACGTAAACGGCGGGGGAGATGCTCACCGGCAAAAGGCCGCCGAACACCGAGAGCAGGAAGATGACCAGGAAAATGGCCAGGGTGCGCTTATCCAGCACCGACTTTTTCCAAAGCCGCAGCACCGCGTTCAAGATCAGCACGCACACGCACACCCGCACGCCGCCGAAGGCGCTCTGCACGATGGGGTAGGTGAGCAGATAGCCCAGACCCGCCGCCACCAGCGAAAGCAGGACGATGGGGAAGAAGGTGAAGCCCACGGTGGCGATGATGCCGCCCAGGATGCCCTTGCGCTTGTTGCCGATGAAGGTGGAGACGTTCACCGCGATGATCCCCGGGGTGCACTGGCCGATGGCAAAATAGTCGGTCAGTTCCTCCTCAGTGGCCCAGCCGCGCTTGTCAACACATTCCCGTTGCAGGATGGGCAGCATCGCATAGCCGCCCCCAAAGGTGACCCCGCCGATCTTGGCGAAGGTCCAGAAAAGCTCGAAATATTCCCTCAAGAGAGAAATGCCTCCTCTACAATAAAAATTCCCGTATCAGTATAACACACCGCCCTGCAAAATGCCAACGCGCCGCCCGGCGGGATGCGCCTGTTTTTTGTTGACAATCCCGCATGCCGCCGCTACAATAAATACAACTGGATACTTTCCACAAAAAGTGTCGATACCATGAAAAAGCAGGTGGAAATTATGTATAAAGATGAATTTGAGCGCTGGCTCGCCTACCCGCTGGACGACCCCGACCTCAAACCGGAGCTGGAGAGCGTCGCCGGCGACGACGAGGCCGTCAAGGACCGGTTCGCCGTGGCATTGAAATTTGGCACCGCCGGCCTGCGGGGCGTCATCGGCGCGGGCACCAACCGCATGAACGTGTATGTGGTGCGGCAGGCCACCCAGGGCCTGGCCAACTGGGTCAAGACCCAGGGCGGCGCCCAGACGGTGGCCATCAGCTACGACAGCCGCATCAAGAGCGACGCGTTTGCCAAAGCCGCCGCCGAGGTGCTGGCGGCCAACGGCGTGAAGGTGCGCATCTACAAGGCGTTGATGCCTGTGCCCGCGCTGAGTTTTGCCACCCGCTATTATAACTGCAACGCCGGCATCATGGTCACCGCCAGCCACAACCCTGCCAAGTACAACGGCTATAAGGCGTACGGGCCGGACGGCTGCCAGATGACCGACGAGGCCGCCGACGTCGTCTACGCTGAAATTCAGAAGACCGACGTGCTCAGCGGCGCCAGGACCATGCCCTTTGACGAGGCGATGGCCGCCGGGCTCATCGAGTATGTGGGCGAGGACTGCTATGAGGCGCTGTATGCCGCCATCGAGAGCCGCCAGGTGCGGCCGGGCCTGTGCGCCGGGGCGGGCCTCAAGCTGGTCTACAGCCCGCTGAACGGCAGCGGCCTTGTGCCGGTCACCCGCGTGCTGGGGGATATCGGCATCACCGACATCACCATCGTGCCCGAGCAGAAGGACCCGGACGGCAACTTCCCCACCTGCCCCTATCCCAACCCCGAGATCTTCGAGGCGCTGCGCCTGGGCCTGGAGCTGGCGGAAAGGTCCAGCGCGGATCTGATGCTGGCCACCGACCCCGACGCAGACCGCGTGGGCATCGCCGTGCGCTGCAAGGACGGCAGCTACCAGCTGCTCACCGGCAACGAGGTGGGCGTGCTGCTGCTGGATTACATCTGCGCGGGCCGCATCGAGAAGGGCACCATGCCCGAAAAGCCGGTCATGGTCAAGAGCATCGTGTCCACCCCGCTGGCGGACGTGGTGGCCGCCCACTACGGCGTGGAGTGCCGCAACGTGCTCACCGGCTTCAAATGGATCGGCGACCAGATTGCCCGGCTGGAGGCCGCTGGCGAAGTGGAGCGGTTCATCTTCGGCTTTGAAGAGAGCTACGGCTACCTTGCCGGCAGCTATGTGCGGGATAAGGACGCCGTCATCGGCAGCATGCTCATCTGCGAGATGGCCGCCTACTACCGCAGCATCGGCTCCTCCATCAAGGAGGAACTGGAGCGCATCTACGCCCAGTATGGCCGCTACCTGAACAAGGTGGACTCCTACGAGTTCCCGGGCCTTTCCGGCATGGACAAGATGGCCGGCATTATGCAGAAGCTGCGGGATGAGCCCCCGGCGGAGTTCGCCGGCCACAAGGTGGTCACCGTGGCGGACTACAAGGCCCGCACCCTCACCGAACTGGCCACCGGCAAGGTCACGCCCATCGACCTGCCCGCCGCCAACGTGCTGATCTACGCCCTGGAAGGCGGCGCCACCGTGGTGGTGCGCCCCAGCGGCACCGAACCCAAGATCAAGACCTACTTCACCACCCTGGGCAAAGACCTGGCCGAAGCCGAGGCTCAGAAGGAAGCCCTGGCCGCCGCCCTCAAGCCCCTGCTGGCCTGAGCGGGCAGACGAAAAAACGAACCGCCCCGCAAGCCGGGGCGGTTTTTCTGTTTGGTGCAATAACGGGCGGGGCCAAAGCGTTTTCCTTATAGAAAACAGAAAAAGGAGGCCCTGCCCATGAAACGTCTGATCGCCGCGCTGCTTGTGTTGTGCCTCGCGGGCTGTTCCGCCCCTGCATCCGCCCCGGCGTCCCTCGCCCCCGAAGAGGGGGAGGAGGCGATGGCCTGCCGCATCGCCGACGGGGCGGAAAGCGACAGTTTGCTGCTGGCCGAACAGCGGGAAAATGGAAGCCTTTACCGCATGAGCGTTACAGATGTGCCCGTCACGCTGGACGGCAAAGAGGCGAGCGCCACTGACCTTCGGGACGGCATGCTGGTCACCGTATACTCTGTCGGCGGGATACAGGAGAGTTACCCCGGCGGCTTCTATCAGGTCACCCGTCTGGAGGCGGTGAGCGAAGGGGCCGACGACCGGGTTGGCCTTGCGCTCCAGGCGCTGGAGGATTTGTGGAGCGAGGACACGGCCCTCAACGAAAACATCGAGCAGCTGTCAGTCTACATCGACGAGGCGCTGGTGCCCAACGCCGCCGAGCGGGCCGCCGTGGTCTGGCGCTTTGCCGAATTGCACCGGATCATGAATCCGCTGACCTACACCTGGGAAGAACTGTGCGACGAGGGCTATGTGAACGAGGAAGAACTTTCCTGGGAAAAGGGTTGCTATTTCGAGCTGAAGGCCGCGGAGGGCGCAGGAACGGGCAAGACCCTCCGCTTCGACGCGCAGAAATGGAGGGGCGGCCTTGCGGCTGTTTTTTACGACGGCTGCACCGCAAAGCAGGATAAAAGCGGCGGCTGGGCCTATGAGCGGGGCACCTTCGCCATCGCCTGACATGCAGATAAAACTGCTTGACACGCCCGCCGCCGTGTGATATAATTCTCTGGCAATCGTTCCGATGGCTGCTCCATACGCACAGGATGGCGTATGCTGGTGGCCTCCCATTGAAGGTTGTGATGGGCGCATGTAAAGAGCATGGCCCCTTGAGTCATGAACCAGAAAGAGGTGAACCGTAATGAAACAGGGCATCCATCCCAAGTACATGGACTGCACCATCACCTGCGCCTGCGGTGAGGTCATCCATACCCGCTCCACCAAGCCGGAGATCCACGTGGAAGTCTGCTCCAAGTGCCATCCCTTCTACACCGGCAAGCAGAAGCTGGTCGACACCGGCGGACGTGTGGACCGCTTCAACAAGCGTTTCGGCCTGAAGAAGTAATCGATCCATCGAAAAGGCGGTTTGGTCACAAACCGCCTTTTTTGTCGTATTCTCACGGAGGAACAAGGCCTATGGAGGACTACCGCACCATCGCCGGGCGCTCCACCGCCGAGGTGGAGGAAAAGCACAGCCGCTTCATTGCCCTGGCCGCCTTTGCCGACAGCGAGGAAAAGGCGCTGGCCGTGCTGGATGAGGTGCGCGCCGCCCACCGCACCGCCCGCCACAACGTCTATGCCTACGTGCTGCGCCAGGGCTCCCGCACCCGCTATTCCGACGACGGCGAGCCCGCCAAGACCGCCGGCCTGCCGGTGCTGGACGCCATCCGCCACGCGGGCCTCACCGACTGCATCGTGGTGGTCACCCGCTACTTCGGGGGCATCCTGCTGGGCACCGGCGGCCTGGTGCGCGCCTACACCGAGAGCGCCTCGGCTGCCCTGGCCGCCGCGAAGGTGGTCACCGTGCGGGCCTGCGTGCGCTTTTCGGTCGAGGTGGACTATGCCCTCTACGAGCGGGCGGCGCAGCTTTTGCAAGGCGCGGGCGCAAAGCTGGACGAACCGGCCTTTACCGACCGGGTGGCCCTCTCGGCGCTGCTGCCCGCAGGGGCGGAGCTGCCGCTGCTGCCCGCCTTTGCCGAACTCAGCCGGGGGGCGGCGGTCCCGCAGGTCTCAGCGCCTTTTTACGCCCCGCTGTGACACAAAGCGCCCCGCCTGAAAAAACTTTTGATTTTTTTAGAGGGTTTTGCTCCATTCCATCGTATATTAAATATACCATGAGTTTTGCCGCGGGAAGAAAGGAGGGCTCGCCCATGCCCAGCACTGCCCGGGAATACACCGAACAGGTGGAGGACCAGATCCTTGCGCCCTGGGCGGCCAAAAGCCGCCAGAGCCGGGGCCGCCTTGTGCCGGAAGAGGAGTGCCCCCTGCGCGCCTGCTACCAGCGGGACCGGGACCGCATCATCCACTGCAAATCCTTCCGGCGCCTCAAACAAAAGACCCAGGTGTTCCTGTCGCCCGAAGGCGACCACTACCGCACCCGTCTGACCCACACGCTGGAGGTCAACCAGATCGCCCGCACCATCGCCCGGGCCCTGCGCCTCAACGAGGACCTCACCGAGGCCATCGCCCTGGGGCACGACCTGGGCCATACCCCCTTCGGCCATGCGGGCGAACGGGCGCTCGACAAGCTGTGCCCGGGGGGCTTCAAGCACTACCAGCAGAGCGTGCGGGTGGTGGACAAGCTGGAAAAGAACTTCCAGGGCCTCAACCTCACCTGGGAGGTGCGCAACGGCATCATCTGCCACACCAGGGGCAAGTGGGCCGCCACGCTGGAGGGCCAGGCGGTGCGCTATGCCGACCGCATCGCCTACATAAACCACGACATCGAGGACGCCATCACCGCCGGGGTGCTCTCGCCCCAGGCGCTGCCCGCCGAGATCGTGCAGGTGCTGGGAAACACCAAGAGCCGCCGCATCTCCACCCTCATCCAGGACCTGGTGGCCAACAGCGGGGCCAGGGGCCTTTCCTTCAGCCCGCTGGTGGGGGAGGCCTACGAAGCGCTCCACGACTTCATGTATTCCACCGTCTATGTGGACAAGGAAGCCAAACGGGAGGAGCAGAAAGTGGAAAAGGTCATCGCCGAGCTCTACGAGCGCATGCTGGAGGACCCGGGCCTTCTTCCCGACGGCTTTTTGCAGATCGCCTATCAGGAGGGCGCCGACCGGGCGGTCACCGATTATATCAGCGGCATGAGCGACGAGTTCGCCATCCGCATGTTTGAGGACCTGTTTGTGCCCAAAAAGTGGCACGTTCTTTGACCAAAGCGCCGCGCAAAAGGGGGTGAGGGGACATGATCCCGCGGGAATACATCGACGAGGTGGTGCGCCGCAGTGACATCACCGAGGTGGTGAGCAGCTATGTGCAGCTGCGTCACCGGGGCCGCACCCACACCGGCCTGTGCCCCTTCCACAGCGAAAAGACCCCCTCCTTCGTGGTTTATCCCGAGACCCAGAGCTTTTACTGCTTCGGCTGCGGGGCCGGGGGCGACGTGATCACCTTCGTGCGCAAGATCAACAATCTTGACTATGTGGAAGCGGTGAAGATGCTGGCGGGCCGGGCGGGCATGCCCATGCCCGAGGAGGACGACAAGGCGGGCCGGCTGCGCAGCCGGGTGCTGGCCGTCAACAAAGAGGCCGCCCGCTTCTTCTACGAGCAGCTGAACGCCGAAAACGACGACGCACGCGCCGCCCGGGCCTATTGGCGGGGGCGGGGCCTGTCCGACTCCACCATCCGCCGCTTCGGCCTGGGCTATTCTCCCAACGACTTCGGCGCATTGCGCCGCCATCTGCGCGCCCGGGGCTACACCGAGGAGGAGATGCTGGCCTCCGGCCTTCAAAAGCGCAGTGAGAAGGGCAACGTTTACGACGTGTTCCGGGGCCGGGTGATGACCCCCATCTTCGACTTGCGGGGCAACGTCATCGCTTTCGGCGGGCGTGTGCTGGGGGATGAAAAGCCCAAGTACATCAACAGCCCCGAGACGCTGGTCTATAAAAAGAGCAAGGCGATGTTCGCTTTGAACATCGCAAAGAAAAGCGCCTCCCGGCGGTATATCCTGTGCGAAGGCTACATGGACGTCATCAGCCTGCACCAGGCGGGCTTCGACACCGCCGTGGCCGCCTGCGGCACCGCCCTCACCCAGGACCAGGTGCGGCTGCTGGGGGAGTATGCCGACGAGGTGGTGCTCTGCTACGACTCCGACGAGGCGGGCCAGAAGGCCACCGCCCGCAGCCTGGGCCTTTTTGCCGAGAGCCCGGTGAAGGTGTCGGTGCTGAACATCCCCGGCGCGAAGGACCCGGACGAGTTCATCAAAAAGTATGGCAGGGAGCGGTTTGAAGCGCTGCTCAACGGCACCTCCAACGCCATTGAGTACAACCTGGCCAAGGTGCGGGAAAAGTACGACCTGGCCCGCCCGGCGGACCGGGTGGAATACATCAAGGACGCCATCCGCCTGCTGGCCGGGCGGCTGACCCCCACCGAACGGGAGGTCTACGCCGGGCGGCTGGCGGAGGAGACCGACGTGGCCAAGGCCAATGTGATGGCCCAGCTGGAGGCGGCGGTGCGTGCAAACCGCCGCCGCGCCCAGCGCCAGCGGGAGAAAGAGCTTTTGAGCACCGGCGCCGGGGCGGACATCAAGCTGCCCTACAATGCGCCGGGGGGCGAAAAGGCCCTGGGCGTGGCCAGCGCCGAACAGCAGCTGGTGGCCGCCCTCATCCGCGACCCCTCCCTCATCCCCCTGGCCGAGAGCCGGGTGAAGCCGGAGCAGTTCTTGATGGAGGACATGGCCGCCGCCTATGCCGCCGTGCTGGAGGCGAAACGCCAGGGGCGCCTGCCCGACCTTGCCGCCCTTGCCGGCGCGCTGCCCGAAGAGACGGTGAGCCGCCTGTCGCTGCTTTTGGCCCGCAACTACGACGTGGGCCTGGGCAGGAGGGACGTGGAGATGTATCTGGACCGGCTGGAGCAAAGCGTGCCCCAGAGCGCCAGGGCGGGCGAGATGACCGGCGAAGAGCTGGAAGAATACATGGAGCGGCTGCGCCAGAAAAAGAGCTGAGCCGCGCAAAAAACGATCCCACGGGCTGCCACGGCCCTTGCGATACCACGTGAAAAAGGACCCAAAAACCAGGAGGACGTTCCATTATGGCAGAAAAGAAAAACCTGATCCGCGAGCTGATCGAGACCGGCAAGCGCAACGGAAAGCTGACCACCAAGGAGATCAACGACGCCATCGAGGAAAGCGGCTTCGACATGGAGCAGATCGACAAGCTCTATGAGACCATGGAGAGCCACGGCGTTGAGATCGTGGACGAGCCGGACGGCGAGGCCTTCACCCTCACAGAGGAGAGCGTGGACGAGTTCGAAAGTTCCCTCTCCGCCGAGGGCGTCGCCATTGACGACCCCGTGAAGGTGTACTTAAAGGAGATCGGCCGTGTGCCGCTTTTGAGCAGCGACGAAGAGATCCAGCTGGCGCTGGACATCCTGGCCGGTTCCCAGGCGGAAGAACAAAAGAAAGACGCCTTCCCCGACATCTGGAAGATCGAGAAAAACATCCGCCTCACCGAGCCCCAGCGCAAGGCCCAGCTGGAGGAGGCCCGCAAGGGCCTTGCCCCGGAGCAGACCGAGCAGCTGGAGGCGCTGGACGCGGTGCTGCGCAAAGGCGAGAAGGCCAAACAGCGCCTGTCCGAGGCGAACCTGCGTCTGGTGGTGTCCATCGCCAAGCGGTACGTGGGCCGCGGCATGCAGTTTTTGGACCTCATCCAGGAGGGCAACTTGGGGCTTATCAAGGCGGTGGAGAAGTTTGACCACACCAAGGGCTTCAAGTTCTCCACCTACGCCACCTGGTGGATCCGGCAGGCCATCACCCGCGCCATTGCCGA
>NZ_CALXHK010000058.1:0-12223 GCF_944388085.1 Candidatus Allofournierella excrementigallinarum
GTGTCCACGCAGACGAACTTGCGCTTCTTCTCCACGTCGGTGATGACGTAGTTGATGGTCACCTCGGCGGCGGTGCCGGCGGTGGTGGGCACGGCGATGGTGAACACCGCGTGCTTCCTGGTGGGGGCAACGCCCTCCAGGCTGCGCACGTCGGCAAACTCGGGGTTCGTGGCGATGATGCCGATGGCCTTGGCGGTGTCCATGGAGGAGCCGCCGCCGATGGTCACGATGCAGTCCGCGCCGCTGGCGGTGAAGGCCTTTACGCCGTGCTGCACGTTCTCGATGGTGGGGTTGGGCTTGATGTCGCTGTAAACTTCATAGGCAAAGCCCGCCGCCTCCAGCAGGTCGGTGACCTTCTGGGTCACGCCGAACTTCAACAGGTCGGGGTCGGAGCAGACAAAAGCCTTTTTGTAGCCGCGGGCGGTCAGCTCGGGAACGATGTTCTCGATGGCGCCCTTGCCATGATAGGAAATGGTGTTCAGAACGATGCGGTTAGCCATTGGTATCCTCTCCTTTTCAGGTCAAACAAAACGTTTGCTTGGCGGAGTTTCTCCGTCTGTTACAAGTATAACAATCTATTCCCCGCAGGGCAAGGGAGCGTTTCGCATGAAAAACGCAAAAAAATTTTAGTCGCTTTGCAATATTTTCCTCACCTCAGGTGTTTACTCTGTGTCGGCGGGGAACACTAACCCCAAAACCGGCCGCACATTTCTTTAAAATTAAGGAGTCACACACATGAAAAAACTCGCTTTGACCCTCGCCCTCATCATGGCTGTTGCCGCCTTTGCCGGCTGCTCTTCCGCCCCCTCTTCTTCCGCGCCTTCCTCCGCGCCCAGCAGCAGCGCCCCGGCTTCCGAGCCCGCCTCTGAGCCTTCTTCCGAGCCCGCTTCCGAGCCTGCCAGCGAAGCCGAGCCCGGCAGCCTGGAGGCCCTGATGGACCAGGTGCTGGCCGCGGGCGACGCGGAGCAGATCCCCATGCTGATGCCCGCCGACCTGAACGGCGGCGCCAAGTACACCCCGCTCACCGAAGAGAACTCCGAGTACAACCTGGGCGTGACCCGTGACCGCTACACCGACGGCATCGCCGCCGAGGCCGCCATGACCTCCGTGCCCTTCTCCGTCTGCCTGGTGAAGGCGAACAGCGCCGAGGAGGCCGAGCAGCTGGCCGCCGACATCGAGGCCAATGCCGACCCCCGCAAGTGGATCTGCGTGGAAGCCGAGAGCAAGATCGTGGACTTCTCCGGCGACACCGTCATCCTCATCATGACCAGCGCCGACCTGGCTGAGCAGCTGCACAGCGGCTTCACCGCCGCCGTGGCTGAGTAAGCCGTGAAACGCAAACTCGCATTCGCAGCCGCGGGGCTCTGCTTCGCGGCTGCCGCTGTTGTCATTGCGGTGGCAATGGGCCTGCCTGGCCGCGGCATGCGCCCGGACGAGAACGGCATGTACACCGCCCACGGCCACTGGGTCGAGGCGCTGGACGGGCCCGACGTGGACAGTGCGGTGCGCTTTGGCGAAAAGCTGGAAAAGCTGAAGGCGGACCTGCTCACCGAGGAGAACCGCGCCTTTTACGCCATCGTGCCGGACAAGGGCTATTACCTGACCGACGAGGTGAGGCCCGCCACCGACTATCAGGCTCTGTTCTCCACGGTGGACAGCCAGCTGACGGGCAGCGGCATCGAAAAGATCGACCTGACCGGGGCGCTGGCCCTGGAGGACTACTATTTCACCGACAGCCACTGGCGGCAGGAGCGGCTGGGCGGCGTGGTGGACGCGCTGGGCAGCGCCATGGGCTTTTCGGTGGACATGGACGGCTTTGACCCGGTGACGGTGGAAGGCTTCATCGGCGCCTACGGCAAGTACGGCGCGGACAAGCCGGAAGAGCTGACCTACATGGTCAGCGACGCCACCGTGGCCGCCGTGTGCGACAACTATCAATATCCCGATTCCACCGCCGTCTACGACCTTGCGCGCCTTTCCACCGACGTGCCCTACGACGTGTTTTTGAGCGGGGCCAGCCCCCTCATCACCATCGAGAGCCCCCTGGCAGCCACCGACAAGGAGCTGGTGGTGTTCCGGGATTCCTATGCCAGCAGCCTTGTTCCGCTGCTGCTGGGTCAGTACCGCAAGGTGACCCTGGTGGACATCCGCTACATGGTCAGCGGCCTTGTGCCCCAGTATGTGGAGTTCACAAACCAGGACGTGCTGTTTTTATACAGCACCTATGTGGTGAACCAGAGCGCCATGCTGCGCTGAAAGACCCTGCGCGATTTAACAAAGACCGGCGTTTTGCCCCGCATCTTTCGGGGCAAAACGCCGAACTTTTTTTGCCGGGTCTTGCAATCGCCGCCGGGCTGTGCAATACTTGTGTGTAATATAAAAGGAGGTGGGTCAGATGGGCTGCGCCCGGTGTGATGCGCATAGATTCGGCGGCAGGCCTTTGGCCTGCCGCCTTTCGCTTTATCATGGCACTGCTGTGCAGTGCGTCGAGGGGAGGGTTCGCCCGTGAAAGGCTTCATTCTGCCCGCGCGGGGAAAAAACATTCTGCTGGTGCTGCTGGGCAACGCGCTGTACGCCCTGGCGGTGGACATGTTCGTGCTGCCCTGCGGGCTCATCACCGGCGGCACCACGGGCCTGGCGCTGGCCGCCCGCTATTGGTTTGACGTGCCGGTGGCCGGGTTCGTGCTGGCGTCCAACATCGTCATGTTCGCGGTGGGGGCGCTGGCCATGGGCCGGTGGTTCGCCTTCAACACGGCGCTGTCCACCTTCTGCTACCCGCTGTTCCTGGACCTGTTCGTCCGCATCCCCGGCATCGACGGCTTCACCCGCGACCCCATGCTGGGCACCGTCTTCGCCGGCGTGCTCATCGGCGTGGCCATCGGGCTGGTGATCGGCGCGGGGGCGTCCAGCGGCGGCATGGACATCCCGCCCATCGTGCTGAACAAATACTTCGGCCTGCCGGTGGGCGCGGTGATGTACCTGCTGGACTTCCTCATCCTCATCGGCCAGATGGTCTTTGCCGGCAAGGAGCAGATCCTCTACGGCATCCTGCTGGTGCTGCTCTACACCGTCATTCTGGAAAAGGTTTCGGTGATGGGCCACGCCAAGATCCAGGTGAAGATCCTCAGCGAAAAGAACGACGAGATCCGCCGCATCATCCTGCGGGTGCTGGACCGGGGCTGCACCGTGCTGCACGCCCAGACCGGCTACACCCGGACCGAGCGGGACATGCTGCTGACGGTGGTGACCAACCGGGAACTGGCAAAACTGAACCATCTGGTGCTGGAAACAGACCCCCAGGCCTTCATCGTCATCAGCTCGGTGAACGAGGTGCACGGCCGGGGCTTCACCCTTCAAAAGATCTACAAATGAGCGGCGCCGCGCCGGGCGAAGGAATGCGTCCGGCGCTCTTTGCGCCTGTAAGGCGGTGTTTTGTGTGAGAATGGAAAATGACCTGGGGCGCGACCCCATCCGCCGGCTGGTGCTGCGCATCGCCGTCCCCAGCATGCTGGCGCAGTTCGTGAGCGTTTTATACAGCGTGGTGGACCGCATGTACATCGGCAACATCCCCGAGGTGGGCAATCTGGCCCTGGCGGGGGCGGGCGTCTGCGGCCCCCTCGTGACCATGATCGGCTCGGTGGCCTTTCTGGTGGGCGTGGGCGGCTCGCCCCTGGTGAGCATCCGCATGGGCGCGGGCGACAACGAGGGCGCAAAACGCATCCTTGCCAACTGCTTTGTGCTGCTGGCGGGCCTGGCGGCGGCGCTGACCGCCCTGGCCTGGGCCACCCGGCGGCCGGTGCTGCTGCTCTTCGGCGCCAGCGAGGCCAGCCTGCCCTATGCCGAGACCTACTATTCGGTGTATCTGACGGGCACTTTGTTCGCCCTGCTCTCCACCGGCATGAACCAGTTCATCATCTGCCAGGGCTTTGCCAAAAAGGGCATGCTCTCGGTGCTGCTGGGCGCGGTGCTGAACATCCTGCTGGACCCGGTGTTCATCTTCCTGCTGGATATGGGCGTGGCCGGCGCGGCGCTGGCCACCGTGCTCAGCCAGCTGGCCAGCTGCGTCTTTGTGCTTTCCTTCCTGTTCGGCCGCCAGCCTCCCGTCCGCATCACCTTCGGGGGCTACAGCCTGCGGCTCATGGGCCGGGTAGCGGCCATCGGCTTCACCCCCTTCATCATCATCGCCTTCGACAACGTGATGATCATCGCCCTCAACTCCCTGTTGCAGAAGTACGGCGGCGCGGGCCAGGGCGACCTGCTGGTGGCGGCGGCCACCATCGCCCAAAGCTTCATGCTGGTGGTCACCATGCCGCTGGGCGGCATCACCGGCGGCACCGGGTCCATCCTGGGCTATAACTACGGCGCGGGCCAGCCCGGGCGCATCCTGGAGGCACAGAAGTTCATCCTGCTGCTCTGCCTTGGCTACACCACCCTCTTGTTCCTCATCGGCCAGGGGGCGCCCGGCCTCTTTGTGGCCATCTTTTCCAGCGACGGCGAGGTGGCCCGGCTGGCGGCGCAGGCCATCCGCATCTACACCCTGGGCGTCATCCCGCTGGCAGTGCAGTACACCGTGATCGACGGCTTCACCGGCATGGGCATGATGCAGTATGCCCTGCCCCTCTCCTTCTTCCGCAAGGCCATCTATTTCATCCCCCTGTTCCTCCTGCCCATGCAGTTCGGCGCCATGTCTGCCTTTGTGGCCGAACCCATCTCCGACTTTGTGGCCCCGGTGGCGTCCGCCTTTGTCTACTGGCAGCGCATCCGCTATGTGGTGGGCCTCAAACCCAAAAAAGCGAAGTGACCATGCTTTCCCCAGGCCGCCCCTTTCACCGGGGCGGCCCCTTTTTGCCCTTGACAGGCCCCGCTTTATGTGCAACAATAGTTGCATAACAACTGTTGCATATAAAAAGGAGGCGAGGGCCATGCCCCCTGCGGCCAAGGCCACCCAGGAGATGGTTTTACAGGCGGCGCTGGATATCACCCGCCGCGAAGGCTTCGAGGCGGTGAACGCCCGCAGCGTGGCGGCGCGGCTGGGCTGCTCCACCCGGCCCATCTTCACCTGCTATGAAAACATGGAGGCCATGAAGGCGGACTTTCTGGAATACGCCTTCGCCTTTTACGAGCAGCGGGCCGCGGCCTGGGGCGAGGGGGAGGACCCCTGCCTTGCCCTGCCTCTCACCTACCTGCGCTTTGCCCGGAAGGAGCCGCTGCTGTTCCGGGCGCTGTTCATCCGCAAGATGGCGCTGGACATGCGCCGGGCCGAGGACTTTTACCGGGAGCCGGGCAACGGGCGCAAGGCGGAGGCCTTCGCCCGCCGGCTGGGGGTGGACCCCCGGGCCGGGCGGGAAATTTTTCTGGACCTGTTCCTCTGGGCCCACGGCGCGGCGGTGCTCGCCGCCACCGGCAAATTGAAGCTGGACGACGGCGAAGCCCGGCGGCGGGCAAAAGCGGTGGTGGCGGCGCTGGCGGCCCCCCACCGGCCCTGAAAAAGGAGGCGCGCCATGGAAACACGCTACATCCGCGAATTCTACAGTCATTTCGACGAGGACGGGCGGCTGGCCTCCCGCCACGGCTCGGTGGAATTCTTCACCACCATGCATTACATCCGCCGCTACCTGCGTCCCGGCGCGCGGGTGCTGGAGATCGGCGCGGGCACCGGGCGCTACTCCCACGCGCTGGCCCGGGAAGGCTTCCGGGTGGACGCGGTGGAACTGGTGGAGCGCAACATCGAGGTGTTCCGCCAGAACACCCTGCCCGGCGAAGCGGTGACCGTCACCCAGGGCAACGCCCTGGACCTGGGCGGGTTTGAGAGCGACACCTATGACGTTGTCCTTCTGCTGGGGCCGCTCTATCACCTGTACACCGAGGCGGACAAGCGCCGGGCGCTGGCCGAGGCCATCCGGGTAGCCCGCCCGGGCGGCGTGGTCTTTGCTGCCTATGTCATCTCGGACGGCTGCCTGCTGGACGAAGGGTTCCGGCGTCAAAACATCGACGTGGCCCGCTACCTGCGGGACGGCCTGCTGGACCCGGAGACCTTTGCCGCCTATTCCCAGCCGAAGGACCTGTTTGAACTGGTGCGCAAGGAGGACGTGGACGCGCTGATGGCCGCTTTTCCCGTTACCCGGCTGCACTACGTGGCCGCCGACGGCTGCGCCCTGCTGCTGCGGGAGGAGCTGGATTCCATGGACGACGAACAGTTCCGGGTGTTTCTGCGCTATCATCTGGCGGTATGCGAGCGCCCCGGCCTGCTGGACGTGACCAGCCATGCGCTGGACATTTTTCGCACGTGAACTTTTGCCCCGCGCCCTGCGGGGCTTTTTCTTTGCCCGGCATGCGCTTATTGTGCAAATTTTGCGGAAATATGTCACAATTTTTGCGCGGCCGCGGCGGCAGATTTTCGTGAAACACGCCATTTTTGCCATTTCGTCCACGTTTTTTGTATTTTCAAGTTGTCATTTTGCCCCTGATCTCATATAATGAGTGATAGCAGAATCATTGGAAGGGAGCGTGCGCTATGACGTTTTGCCGCGCCGAAGAACTGTTCGATCTCTCCCACACCCTGGCAGCCCCCCTGTTCGAGGGCAGGGAGTGGCCCTGGCAGGTGCTGGACGAGCTGAAGGATTTTGTTTTGAAGCTGGGCGAGAGCCTGCCCGCCGACGAATACGACCAGCCTCAGCCGGGGGTGTGGGTGGCAAAGACCGCCAAGGTGGCCCCCACCGCCCTGCTGGGCGCGCCCTGCATCATCGGCCCCGGGGCCGAGGTGCGCCACTGCGCCTTCATCCGGGGCAGCGCGCTGGTGGGCGCGGGGGCCGTTGTGGGCAACAGCGTGGAGCTGAAAAACTGCATCCTGTTCGACGGGGCGCAGGCGCCCCACTTCAATTATGTGGGCGACTCCATCCTGGGCGTGAAGGCTCACCTGGGGGCCGGCGCGGTGACCAGCAATCTGAAAAGCGACAAGAGCCTCGTGGTGGTGAAAAACGGCGAGGAAACGATCGCCACCGGCCGCAAAAAGCTGGGCGCGCTGGTGGGCGACGGGGCCGAGGTGGGCTGCAACAGCGTGCTGTGCCCCGGCGCGGTGCTGGGCCGCGGCTGCCAGGTGTATCCCGCCAGCTGCGTGCGGGGCGCCGTTCCCGCCGGGCACATCTACAAAGGGCCGGGTAAGCTGGCCAAACGGGTCTGACCCGCTGAAAGGAGACTTGAACACATGGGCAGATTATTCGGCACCGACGGCGTGCGCGGCATCGCCGGCGAGGATATGACCTGTGAGCTTGCTATGAACATCGGTCGCGCGGCGGCCACCGTGCTCACCTACGGGCGGCGCCGCCGTCCGCTGGTGGTGCTGGGCAAGGACACCCGCATCTCCAGCGACATGCTGGGCGCGGCGCTGGCGGCGGGCCTGTGCAGCGTGGGGGCGGACGTCATCGACCTGGGCGTTGTGCCCACCCCCGCCGTGGCCTATCTGGTGATGAAGTACAAGGCGGACGCGGGCGTGATGATCAGCGCCAGCCACAACCCCTACCCCTTCAACGGCATCAAGATTTTCGGCGGCGAGGGCTTCAAGCTGCCGGACGATCTGGAGGACCAGATCGAGACCCTGATCGAACAGGGAAATTTTGTGCTGGCCACCGGCGACGGCCTGGGCCAGATCAGCCACTCGGCCACCGCCGTGCGGGACTATGTGGAGCATCTGAAAAGCACCATCCCCACCTCGCTGGAAGGCATGAAGATCGTGGTGGACTGCGCCAACGGCTCCGCCTCGGCCACCGCCGGGCAGCTGTTCAGCCAGCTGGGGGCGGACGCCGCCATCCTTTCCGCCTCGCCGGACGGGGTGAACATCAACGAAAATTGCGGCTCCACCCACATGGAGGCCCTGTGCGAGGCGGTGCGCTCCACCCCGGGCGCGGTGGCGGGCGTGGCCTTTGACGGCGACGCCGACCGCTGCCTCTTCGTGGACGAAAAGGGCAATGTGGTGGACGGCGACTTCATCATGGCCATCTGCGGCCTGGACATGCAGCAGCGGGGCAAGCTGCGCCGCAGCACCATCGTGGGCACCGTGCTCACCAACCTGGGCTTCGCCCGCTTCTGCGAGGCCAACGGCATGCACTTCGCCGCCACCAAGGTGGGCGACCGCTACGTGCTGGAGGAGATGGAGCAGGAAGGCTACACCCTGGGCGGCGAGCAGAGCGGCCACGTCATCTTCCGCGACTACGCCACCACCGGCGACGGACAGCTCACCGCCCTGCAGCTGCTGTGCCTGCTGAAGCGCTGCGGCGAGCCCCTCTCCCAGCTGGCAAAGGTGATGACCCGCCTGCCCCAGGTGATGGAGAACGTGAAGGTGAGCGCCGCCGGCAAGCTGGAATTTTACAACAACGACGCCATCAAGAACGCCATTCGGGAGAAAAAAGAGCTTCTGGGCGACGCAGGCCGGGTGCTGGTGCGGGTGAGCGGCACCGAGCCCCTCATCCGGGTGATGGTGGAAGGCCAGGACGAGGCCCTCATCCAGTCCATCGCCGGCGAACTGGCCCAGCTGGTGCGCAGCGAGCTGGCCTGACAATTTGTCGTTCTCTTCCATAGCAGAAGGCCCCCGGCCATGCTTTTTGGGCACGGCCGGGGGCCTTCCTCCGCTGCGGGACGCCCGCTTTACTCCCCCCGGTTTTCGAACTCCAGGCGCTTTTGCAGATACACCTTGCTGGCAACGGCGCGGGTGGCGTGGATGACCATCAGCCGGTCGTCGTCCGCCTCCGGGGCCGCCGGCGTGCCCTGGGCCGCCTGCTGCAGCGCCGCCTCCAGCTGGCCGCAGAAGTAGTCGTAGGCCCGCTGCACCTCGCACATCTGGGCCTGCATGCGGATGAGCTGGGCCACCTCCTGGATGCTTAGCACCTGCTTGAGGGCGCAGATCACCAGCAGCTGGGCCACGTGGGTGCGGCCGTATTTTTTGTTGGCGGGCGGGGCCATCACCTTCTGCTTGACGTAGTTGTTCACCATGGCCTTGGTGAGCAGCTTTTCCTCGCCCGGCGGGCACAGCGGGGCGAACACCTCGTTCAGATACCCGGTGACCTGGTCCATGTACAAGGCGATGCCGGGCAGCTGCTCCCACCGGGGGCAGCAAAACTGCATCATCTGCGCCGCCTGTTCACTGTTTTGAAAGCCCGCTTTCATCGTGCCGGCCTCCCCTCCTGTTGGTTTTTCATACGATGTTTCCATTATACCACGATTTTTCCAATTGGAAAGAGCCGGGCTTGACGAAGCCGCGGGATGTGATATGATAAGAAAGGTTTTGCTTTTGAGAGGGGAGCATAGCATGCAATTGAAACATCTGCTGCAGCAAAAGTGGGAGCTGGGCCCGGGGCCCTACACCCGCACCTTTTTGATGTGGATGGTGTGCGCGGGCATTGCAGGCCTGGCCTGCGGCGCGGTGGGCGCCGTGTTTTTCCATCTGGTCAACTGGGCCACCGGCATGCGTCAGGCGGACCCCTGGCTTTTGTACCTTCTGCCGGTGGGCGGCCTGGTCATCGTGTTCGTTTACAGGGCCTGCCGCATGGGCACCGAGCGGGGCACCAACGCGGTGCTGGAGAGCGCCCAGCAGGGCAGACGGGCGCCCCTGCGGCTGACGCCCCTCATCATCATGGCCACCTTCATCACCCATCTGCTGGGCGGCAGCGCGGGCCGCGAGGGCGCGGCGCTGCAGATCGGCGGCAGCATGGGCGGCTGGCTGGGCGAAAAAATGCGGCTGGACCACAACAGCCAGCGGGTGATGGTTCTGGCGGGCATGAGCGCGGTGTTCGCCGCCCTGTTCGGCACGCCGCTGACGGCGGCGGTGTTCAGCATGGAGGTCATCTGCGTGGGCGTCATCTATCACTCCGCGCTGCTGCCCTGCGCGCTGGCCAGCCTCATCTCCTACGGCACCGCCGTGCTGCTGGGCACAAAACCCGAGCGCTTTGTGGTGCACGGCTCTGCCGCTTTGAGCTTTGACAACGCCTGGCGGGCCCTGCTGCTGGCCGTGGGCTGCGCGGTGCTGGGCATTCTGTTCTGCGTGGCCATGCATGCCGCCAGCCACCTTTACCAGACCAGGCTGAAAAACCAGTATCTGCGCATCCTGGCGGGCAGCGCCCTCATCATCCTGTTCACCCTGGCGGTGGGCACCCGGGCCTACAACGGCGCGGGCATGGACGTGGTGGAGCGCGCCATCACCGAGGGCGAGCTGGTGCATCCGGCGGCCTTCATCCTCAAGCTGCTGCTCACCGCCATCACCCTGGGATGCGGTTTCCGGGGCGGTGAGATCGTGCCCACCTTCTTTGTGGGCTCCACCTTCGGCTGCCTTGTGGGGCCGCTGCTGGGGCTGGACCCGGGCCTTGCCGCGGCGCTGGCGCTGGTGGCCACCTTCTGCGCGGTGACCAACTGCCCCATCGCCAGCATCCTGCTGGGGGTGGAGCTGTTCGGCGCCGAGCCGCTGCTGCTCTATCTGCTGGTGTGCGCCGTGAGCTATCTGCTCAGCGGCCACTACAGCCTCTATTCCAGCCAGATGACCCTGGGCCCCAAGCTCACCAATCCCCCGCCGGAAAAGCCGGTGGACAGCTTCTGCCACTGACCGCGATGCAAAAGAGCCTTCCCGGCGGGAAGGCTCTTTTTGCTTTGTTCAAAGGCCAAGTTCTTTGCCGCAGTAGGGGCAGCACCTGCCGTATACTCTGTACAGATAGCGCCGGCAATGGGGGCAGCGGTAAAAAAACGCCTTGGAAGCAACCACAGCGAAAGAGGCCCCCAGCCACAGATACAACAATATTTGCGTTTTAAAGAGCATCCACAGGAAAAGAAACAGCAGAGCCAGCGCCACCCCCACCCGTGTGATGCGAAGGGCAGTTTTCAGCTTCATCGTATGCTCCTCCTCACCTCACTGGGCAGCAGGCTCCAGCGTTTGCAGGATGTGGTCCTTCACCTGCTCCTTGGGCATGTCCAGCGCAAGGGACAATTCCTCATAGAGCAGTTCCTCCGCCCGCTTCATGAACTGCTGGTCGGTCTTGCCCAGCTTTTTTCCCTTGGCGGCGGCCTGCTGGGCCTTGAGGTAAACCGCCTTGATGATCTTCACCAGCGATTCGCACTGGTAGGTGTGCAAAAGGCCCCGGTAATGCTCCGACAAGGCGCGCTGGTCGGTGCCGCTGCAGCAGCAGGGCTCGATCTCGGGCATGCGGCGGATGAGGTTTTTCGCCTCTTCCCCGGTGATGACCGGGCGCATGAACACCTTGGTGTCCACGGGGGTGTACACGGTGCCGCTGCCGAACAGCGGGGTGAGGGTATAGTACATCGCCTGCCCGCCGCCGCTCAGCTGCTGCTTCATGGAGACGCCCTCCACCCGGCAAATGCCGGAATTGCCATACACGATCAGACTTCCAGGTTCAAACATCTCTTGTCCTCCATCTTCCGCCGGGCGCCGCGGCGCCCCTTCCGCCTCTTTTGACTTGGCCGAACTTCTTTCGCTGACCCGAGCGCATCGGGGTCTCATCGTGGTTGCTATGATATTATTATAGCACGTTTTGCGCCCGCGCGTAAGCCCGTCAAAGGGCGGTTTTACGCCATTTTTTGCGCAAAAAAGGGCCTCTGGCGCATTGCAGAGGCCTCTTTTCGGTGTTGGTTCAGGTGGGCTGTTCGCCGGGGTGGTTTTTCCGCCAGGCGAGGAAGCTGTCCAGAATGACGGCGGCGCTCACCGCGTCCAGCTTGCCCTTGCGCTTTTTGCCAAAGGCGCCCGCATCCGTGAGCTGCGCCGCGGCGGTGACGGTGGTGCGGCGCTCGTCCCAGAAGACGATGGGCACCTGCACGCCCAGCTCCACCAGCTTTGCCAGCTTGCGGGTCTTTTGGGCCCGGCCGCCCTCGGTGCCGTCCATGTTTTTGGGCAGGCCGATGACGATCATCCCCACATCGAATTCCCGGCTGGCGTAGATGATCTTCTCCGCCACCTTGGCCATGCTCTTTTCCTCGATCTGGCCCACGGGGCTGGCCAGAAATTCCGTGCGGTCGCACACGGCCAGGCCCGTGCGGGCGTCGCCGTAGTCCACTGCCATGATCTTCATCGTCGTTCGTTCCTCTCTTTTCCGCGGCGGGGCCGCTCGGCTCTATTGTATCCTGCCCGCGCGCCCTTTGCAAGGGCGCCTCACCGCCCGGCGAGATAGGCTTTCAGCGCGGGCAGGGCCGCCTGCCCGTCCGCAAGGCCCAGGTCGTAGACCTGCTGAAG
>NZ_CALXHK010000059.1:0-11825 GCF_944388085.1 Candidatus Allofournierella excrementigallinarum
CGCGCCCCAGTGCGGCTTTTCCGCCATGGCGGCCAACTTCTACGGCAGCCGGGTCATCAGCCTGGGCGCGCTGATGGCGGTGTTCATCGCCACCAGCGACGAGGCGGTGCCGCTGCTGCTGGCGGTGCCCGAGCGCTGGGGCGACCTGGCGGTGCTGCTGGCCTTCAAGGCGGCGCTGGGCGCCGCGGTGGGCGCGGTGCTGGACCTGGCGCTCCGGCGGCGGCTGCCCGCCTCCATGCGGGGCGGTTACACCGGCCACGCCGGCGAGGTGGACTGCCACGAGCACCACGAGGAAAAACAGAGCCTTGTGTGGGCGGCGGCGGTGCACACCGTGAACATCTTTTTGTGGGTGCTGGCCCTGAGTGTGGTCATCGGCCTTGTGATCGAGGGCGTGGGCGAGGAGAATTTCACCGGTTTCCTCACCGGGCTGGGCCTGGCCCAGCCTCTCTTCGCGGCGCTGCTGGGCCTTGTGCCCAACTGCGCCTCCAGCGTGCTGCTCACCCAGCTGTATCTCTCCGATGCCATCGGCTTTTCGTCGGTGACGGCGGGCCTTTGCGCCAACGCGGGCGTGGGCCTGCTGGTGCTGTTCCGCGCAAACCCCAGCCTCAGGCAGAACCTGTTCATCACCGGCCTGCTCTGGGCGGTGGGCGCGGGCTGCGGCATGCTGCTGACGCTTCTGGGCTTTTGAATCAACCGAAAAGGCGGGGCGCCTGCCCCGCCTTTTCCTGCGCTGCGGCGGACGTAAAACTGCACAAAATTTGCACGATCGGCTTTTTGCGTTTTAGCGAATTGTGCGCCGCGCCCGGGCGCTGTATAATCAAATCAAGAATAAGGATCTGGGCGGATGCCCGCCCTTGAACGCGGAAAGGAGAACTTCCCATGATCATCAAAAACGGACAGGTTTTTCATTCCAGCGGCCGGTTCATCCCCGCCGACGTGGAGCTTGCGGGCGACCGCATCGTGAAGGTGGCCCCCGCAGGCACCCTCCACGGCGAGGACGAGCTGGACGCAGCCGGCAGATACGTCACCCCCGGCTTTGTGGACATCCACATCCACGGCGCGGCCGGCTCTGACTTCTGCGACGGCATGGACGGCAGCGACAAATACGTGCGCGCCATGCAGAAGTATCTGGGCAGCCAGGGCGTGACCAGCTTTTTGGGCACCACCATGGCCTTCAGCGAGGAGATCCTGGACCGCATCTTCGACACCGCCCGGCCCATCTTCGGCCAGGAGGGTTACGGCGCGGTGCTGCGGGGCGTGAACATGGAAGGCCCCTTCTTCAACAAGGCCAAGAAGGGCGCCCAGGCCGAGGAATACATCATCGACCCCGACTGGGAGATGTTCCAGCGCCTGTGGGAGCGCAGCGGCCACAACATCCGCCTGGTGGACGTGGCCCCCGAGCTGCCCGGCGCGCTGGAGTTCGCCCAGAAGGCCGGCAAGCTGTGCACCGTGTCCGTCGCCCACACCTGCGCCACCTATGAGCAGGCCGCCGATGGCTTTGCCAACGGCTTCACCCACACCACCCACCTGTTCAACGCCATGCCCGCCTTCACCCATCGCGCCCCCGGCGTGGTGGGCGCCGCCAGCGACTTTGCCGAGCACATCGAGATGATCTGCGACGGCATCCACCTGAACCCTGCGGTGGTGCGGGCTGTGTTCAACATGTTCGGGCCGGACCGGGTGTGCATCATCAGCGACGCCATGCAGGCCTGCGGCATGCCCAACGGCGAATACAGCCTGGGCGGCCAGAAGGTGTTCATGACCGACGGCCTGGCCACCCTGGCGGACGGCACCATCGCCGGCAGCGCCACCTGCCAGGCCGAGGGCTTCCGCCGCGCCGTGAAGTTCGGCGTGCCGCTGGAAAGCGCCCTCAAGGCCGCCACCATCAACCCGGCCAGGGCCGCCGGCCTCGACGACGAGGTGGGCAGCATCGCCGTGGGCAAGCGGGCGGACGTGCTGGTGCTGGGCGCCGACCTGCACCCCGAGCACATCTTCATCGGCGGCAAAGAACTGTGAGGAACAGAGCATGACCACCTTCCTGTGCTATGACAAATGCTCCACCTGCCAGAAAGCGCAAAAATGGCTGGACGAACAGGGCGCGGCCTACACCGCCCGCCCCATCCGGGAGCACAACCCCACCGCCGCCGAGCTGGAGGGCTGGCTGGCCCAAAGCGGCCTGCCGGTCAAACGCTTCGTGAACACCAGCGGCCTGCTTTATAAATCCATGGGCCTGAAAGACAAGCTGCCCGCCATGACCGACAGCGAGGTCTGCGCCCTGCTTGCCACCGACGGCATGCTGGTCAAGCGCCCGGTGCTCGTCACCGAAAAGGGCGTCTGCCCCGGCTTCAAGCCCGAGGAATGGGCAAAGCTGCTGTGAAAAAACAAAAAGACCGGGCCACGCGATTCCTCGCGCGGCCCGGTCTTTGTTTCAGATTCAGAAGGGCAGAAGGGGCAAAAGCCGCTCTGCAACGAACACGGTGGCGCAGGCGCAGGCGGCCACCGTCACCAGCCCCTTGCCGGCCAGGGCTACCCCCAGGGCCACCGCCAGCGCCGCGGCGGCGCTTACCGGGCTTTCGGTGGCCGAGAGGATGGCCGGGAAGGTCATGGCCGAAAGGCAGGCGTAGGGCACATAGTACAAAAAAGACTGCAAACGCCGGTTGCGTATCTTTTTCTGCAAAAGGGTCAGGGGCAGCATACGGATGAGGTAGGTCACGCCCGCCATCACCAGAAGATACCAGGCAAGGCTCATCGCACAGCCTCCTTTCCTTCGCCGGCCTCGGGTGGAACGTCCATGGGGAACAGCCAGGCCCCCAGCGCGGCCGCCGCCAGCGTGCTGATGACGATGGCAAAGCCGCTTCCCACCGCCCGGGAAAGGGGCGTCCAGGCAAAGATGCAGCTCACGGTGACCGCCGCGGCCACCACCGCCTGCACCGGCTTTGACTGGCGCATGGGCGGCACCACGATGGCGATGAACATGCTGTAAAGGGCCACCCCCAGGGCGCTGCGCACGGCGGGGGAGAGCACCGCGCCCGCCACCGCGCCCACCACGGTGCCGCCGGTCCAGCCCAGGATGGGCAGGGCGGCCAGGCCGTACATGTAGGCGGGGGTCAGGGGGGCGGCGCGGCCCATGGCCACCGCGAAGATCTCGTCGGTGTTGGCAAAGGCTGTCAGCATCCGCCGCCGGGTGGTGAATTCCGGGCCCAGGCGCTGGCTCAGCGAAAGGCTCATCAGGGCGTAGCGCAGGTTGATGACCAGCTGGGTGAGCGCCAGCTCCACCAGCGGGCCGTGGGCCAGGATCACCGTCAGCCCGGCAAACTGCCCGGCGCTGGTCATGTTGGTCAGGCTGATGAGCCCCGCCGCCAGCGGCGACAGCCCGCCGTTTACCGCCAGGATGCCGAACGTAAAGCTCACCGAAAAGTATCCCACGCCAATGGCCAGCCCGTCCCGCAGGCCGGACGCGTATTCGCCTTTCATCCCTTCGCCTCCGCTCAATGGTATGTCACCGGGCTTCATTATACTACCAATATCGCGGCAAAGCAACAAAAGCCGGCGGCGGCCAGGTTCGGCCTTGTGCAGGCGGGACAAACTGTTTATAATAGAAACAAGGGCCGCCGCTCGCTTCAGCGGCCCACCCTCCAAAGGAGACAGATGTTTCATGCCTTACAAAGCGATCATTCTGGATGTGGACGGCACGCTGGTGGCCCACGGCGAGCCCTCGGCCCGCCCGGCGGTGGCCGGGATGGTGCGCCGGGTGCAGGCCCTGGGCGTGAAGGTGGTCATCGCCACCGGCCGCACCTACTACGCCATGAACACCTCCCTCCTGGGCGGCATCAAGCCGGACTATGCCGTCTGCGCCAACGGCGCCCAGGTGCTGGACGGCGAAGGGCGCCTGCTGGCCAGCGGCGACTTCACCCCCGAAGAGATGTACGCCCTGGTGGACTACTTCGAGGACTTCGACTACCCCCTGGCATTCTGCTTTTCCGACAGCTACTACGTCTATGTGGAGTTTGAAAAAATGTGCGGGTTCTACGAAGCCGTCACCGGCCACCGCAAGTTCGTGCTGGACGGCGAAGACCAGGAGCGCCATCTGCGGGATATGCCCTTCGGGGCTTTCGGCATCCTGCCGCCCGAGGCGGTGGAGGGCTTCCGGGCCCGCTACGGCCATCTGGGGCTGCAGTTCGTGCCCTACCATCCCGGCTATTACGACATCAACCGCGCCGGCGTCAACAAGGCGGTGGGGGTCAAAAAGCTGATGGAGCTCACCGGCTGGAAGGCCGAAGAGCTTTTGAGCATGGGCGATAACGAGAACGACATCCCTCTGATGCGGCTGGTGGGCCGGTCCTGGTGCATGGCCAACGGCACCGAGGCGGCCAAAGCCGCCGCCAGCGCCATTGCGCCCGCCGTTACCGAGGAGGGCGTGGCCGCCGCGCTGCAAAAGGAGTTTTTCCCCCATGAGCTTTGAACCGGTGTTCGGCCCGGCCAGCCGGGCGCTCATCCTGGGCAGCTGGCCCAGCCCCGAAAGCTGGCGCCAGGGCTTTTACTACGGCCACCCCCGCAACCGGTTCTGGCCGCTGCTGGCGCGGCTGTGCGGCGCGCCGGCCCCGGCCACGGTGGAGGAAAAACGGGCGCTGATCCTGCAAAACGGCCTCGCCCTCTGGGACGTGCTGGAACGCTGCACCGTCATCGGCGCACAGGACGCCTCCATCAAGGACCCGGTGCCGGTGGACCTGGCCGCCCTGCTGGAAAAAGCGCCCGTCGAAGCGGTTTTCTGCAACGGGGCCACGGCCTTCCGCTTTTATGAAAAACTGCTTCGCCCGTCGTGCGGCATCGCCGCCGTGCGCCTGCCCAGCACCAGCCCCGCAAACGCCGCCTTCGGCATGGAAAAGCTGGCCGCCGCCTGGGGCGCGGCGCTGAGGCCCTGGCTTTCATCCCCGCATTGATTTAACTGCTTTACTGTGGTAAAATGATCACAAACCGCGGGCGCACCCGCCCGCACAGGAGAAGCAAAGCATGAGCAAGATCATAGAGATAAAAAAGAGACCCGCCGCTCCCTGGTACATCGCCGGGGCGGTGTGGGTGGCGGGGGCGCTGGCGCTGCCCATCTATGAGCTGTGGGCGCTGGGCCTTACCGCCGCCGTCTCTGTGGCGGCGCTGGCCGCGGCCTTCAAGCTCTGCCCGCCGGTCATCGTGCAAAAAGAGGTGCCCTGGCTCACCGGCCGGGAGGACGCGGACCAGATGCTCGGCCGCATCGACGCGGACCGCAAGCGCCTGCTGGAGCTGGACGAGCGCATCCCCGACGACGCCCTCAGCGCGGCCATCCGCCGCATGTCCGCCGCCTGCGCCGGCATCCTCGCCCAGCTGGAAAAGGACCCGGACAAGGCCCCCCATGTGCGGCGCTTTGCCAACCACTATCTGCCGGACGCGGTGAAGATCCTCACCCTCTACGCCGAGATGGAACAGGCGGGCGTCTCGGGCGAGAACGCCGAGGAGGTGCGCAGGCAGGTGGAGGCGAACGCGGCGGTCATCGCCACCGCCTTTGAAAACCAGCTGGACAGCCTCTATTCCGCCGCGGCGCTGGATCTGGACGCCGACCTGGAAGTACTCAAAGGCATGCTGAAAGGGCAGGGCCTTGTGGAATAATTTCAAAAGCGAAAGGAACGAACGACCATGGACGAAAACAATATGAGCCCCGAACTGACCCTGGACGCCGTGCCCACCCTCACCCTTGACCCCGCCGCCGACGAGGCCGCTGCCGCGGCTGCCGCCGAGGAGGAGAAAAAGGTCGAGCCGGTGATGATCGAAGAGACCCGCCTTTCCCCCGAAGAGCAGAAGATGGTGGACGATTTTGCCGAGAAGATCGACGTGACCAACAGCCAGATGGTGCTGCAGTACGGCGCGGCCACCCAGAAGAAGATCGGCGATTTCAGCGAGACCGCCCTGGACAAGGTGCGCACCAAGGACCTGGGCGAGACCGGCGAGATGATCGCCAACCTGGTCACCGAACTGAAAGGCTTCGACGCCCAGGAGGAGAGCAAAGGCATCTTCGGCTTCTTCAAGCGGGCCGCCAGCGGCATCGAGGCCATGAAGGCCAAGTACGCCAAGACCGAGGCCAACGTGGAGAAGATCGAGGCCGTGCTGGAGGGCCATCAGGTGCAGCTGCTCAAGGACGTGGCCATGCTGGACAAGATGTACCAGATGAACATGCTCTACTTCAAGGAGCTCACCATGTACATCCTGGCGGGCAAGAAAAAGCTCAAACAGGTGCGGGAAGGCGAGCTGCAGGCCGCCATGGACAAGGCCAGGGCCAGCGGCCTGCCCGAGGACGCCCAGGCCGCCCGGGACCTGGCCGACATGTGCGACCGCTTTGAGAAAAAGCTCTACGACCTGGAGCTCACCCGCAACGTGTCCATCCAGATGGGCCCCCAGATCCGCCTCATCCAGAACAACGACACCATGATGGCGGAAAAGATCCAGACCAGCATCGTGAACACCATCCCCCTGTGGAAGAGCCAGATGGTGCTGGCCCTGGGCCTGGCCCACAGCCAGCAGGCCATCGAGGCCCAGCGGGCGGTGAGCGACATGACCAACGAGCTGCTGAAAAAGAACGCCGCGGCCTTAAAGCAGGGCACCATCGACGCGGCCAAGGAGTCCGAGCGGGGCGTTGTGGACATCGAGACCCTGCAGGCCACCAACAGGAGCCTCATCGAGACCCTGGACGAACTGAGCAGGATCCAGTCGGAGGGCCGCGCCAAACGCGCCGCCGCCGAGGTGGAGCTGGGCCGCATCGAGGGCGAACTGAAACAGAAACTGATGGAGCTGCATAACTGATGAAAGGTCCGTGTAAACTGGAACAGCTGCTGCCCGCGCCCCTGAAGAACAGGGCGGTGGCGGCGGCCGCCGCCTGCCTTCTGGCCGCCGGCTCGGTCTTCGGCATCGGCGGGGCAAAGCTGGCCGCCTGCGCAAACAGCACCGCCGCCGCCTTTTCCGACGGGATGCATTCCATCGCCGCCGACCTGGACGCCCGCCTCAACTCGGCGGCAAACCTCGCCACGGTGGCCGAAAAGGTCGGCGGGGTCAGCGCCGGGTCCGCCGAGGCGGTGCGCAGCGCCGTGGACGCGGTGAACGCCGCCGAAGGCCCCGCCGCCAAGGCCGCCGCCGACGCCGCGCTGGACAGCGCGGTGAACGCCCTCTACGACGAGGCCGCGGCCCTGGCGGACGCGAACCAGTATGACCTGCTGGCCGGGGAGCTTGCCGAGTTCAACAGCAGGGGAAATACCATCCGGAACAACGACTACAATTCCCGGGCGCAGGAGTTTAACGACACCCTGGCCGGCCAGCCCGCAAAGCTGATCGGGGCGCTCTGGGGCATCGAGGAGGCGGAATATTACCGATGAAACAGGTAAGACGCACCCTCGCCGGCCTGGCACTGGCGGCGGTTCTGCTCACCGGCAGCGTTTTTGCGGCGGTGCCCGCCGCCCCTGAGGGCAGCTGCGTGCTGGACGAGGCGAACGTGCTCAGCGAGCGCACCGAACAGGCGGTGAACGATTTGACCATCGCCCTGAGCGAAGCCTGCGGGGCCGAGATCGCGGTGCTGACGGTGGATTTCACCGGCGCCTCTTCCACCGCCGACTATGCCGCCGACACGCTGAACAGCTGGGGCGTGGGCGACAGGGACAAAAACAACGGCGTTCTTCTTCTGCTGGTGATCGGCGCGGAGGACTACTACTGTACCGTGGGCACCGGCCTGGAAAAGGAACTGACCCCCCAGAAGATCGACGACCTGCTCTGGAACAACCTGGAAGACGGGTTTGCCAAGGGCGATTATGACGCGGGCGTCACCGCCTTCGCAAACGCCATGTACGACGAGCTGTGCGGCATCTACGGCGTGCAGCCCGGCCAGAGCGCCGGCGGCTCCGTGGCTCCCGCGCCGGAGCGGCCCTCCTTCCTGGCGCGCATCGGCGGCTTCCTCACGATGGTGATCGTGCTTTTGGTGCTTATCGCGTTGGTGGTGCTGGGCAGCATCCTGCACCCGGTGCGCTATGTGCGTACCCGCTGGTTCGGCTACAGCTACCCGCCCCTCCCGCCCCGGCGGCACTTCTACGGCGGCTGGCGCCGGCGGCCTCCGCCGCCGCCCCGCCCGCCCCATTCCGGCGGCCCCGGCGGCTTCGGCGGGTTTGGCGGCGGGCCCTCCCGGCCGTCCTCGTCCTCCCGCCCCAAGAGTTTCGGCGGATTTGGCGGCGGCAGCGGCCGCGGTTCCGGCGCGGGCCGGCGCGGCGGCGGCTCCCGCTCCGGCGGCTCCCGTTCCGGCGGCGGTGCGGGCCGGCGCAGGTAAAAACAGCGCTTTTCCGGCGCACTCCATCGGCCTGCCGATGGGGCGCGCCTTTTTTGTCCGGCAAGAGCCGGAAGGCGTATTCGACAAAAATGTGACATTCCTTTTGTCAGTTCCGACATAAATACATTCATGTATGTATTTTTTATTGACAAGACCGCACCACCGCGGTATCATGGTGTCGTAAAAGAGGTGCAACATGGCCAGACAACATTCTTCCAAGGATACCCGCGAGCGGATCATCTCCGCCGCCGTCGAAAAATTTATGGAAAAAGGCTACTCCAAAACCACGCTGGAGGACATCGTGCAGCATGTGGGGCTTACCCGGGGGGCCTTTTACTGGAATTTTGAGAGCAAGAAGGATATCCTGGATGAGATCGTTGCCCGCTACCAGCAGTTCTACCGCAACATTTACAGCAGCTACCGGCATTTTGATTCCGCGCGGGACACCCTGCGGGATTTCCTGTTGGTGAACCTGCGCAGCAAGAACACCATGAACCCCTATGTGATGATTATCCGTTACAAGGTGGAGGCCAGCCAGGAGGTGTCCAACCTCACCGAGCGGCAGACCGAGATGGACAAGACCTTTTTGGAGACCATCCGCAAAGAGGTGGCCCGCGGCCAGCAGCAGCAGGTGTTCCGCACCGACAAGCCGGCGGAAATGCTGGCGCTGGTGCTCTACACCTACCTGCTGGGCTTCGAATCCTACAACACGGCGCACCACATCAATGCCCAGGGAAAATTCATGCCCGACGAAAAGATCGTGGAATATGTGGATTTTCTGATGGAGATGCTGCAATCCTGACCGGTGATGTGTAGTATTTTTTATTAAAATATACATACATGTATGTATTTCGTAAAAAGGAAGGAGACAAATTTATGGAAAAAGGCGCATTCAAGGGGAAACATTTTCTGGCGCTGGAGGATTTCACCCCGGAGGAGCTGCGGTACCTGCTGGACCTCTCGCTGAAGCTGAAGGCGGAAAAAAAGCAGCATGTGGACCAGCGCAGGAACATCGGCCAGAACATGCTGATGCTGTTTGAGATGGAGTCCACCCGCACCCGGTGCTCCTTTGAGACGTCGGCCCAGGACCTGGGCATGGGCACCACCTACCTGTCCAACTCCCACTTCGGCACCAAGGAGACCATCAAGGACTCCATGCGGGTGTTCTCGGCCATGTACGACGTGATCGCCTACCGGGGCATGGATCACGCCCAGCTGCAGGAGATGGCCAGGGAGTCCACCATTCCCATCATCAACGGCTACACCATGCACGAGCATCCCACCCAGATGCTGGCGGACTTCATGACCCTGGACGAGGTGTACGGCCGGGAGGGCTACAAGGGCAAGACCTTTGTGTACATCGGCCGGGGCGGCGCCTGCTGCGCCTTCTCCTACGCGGTGGCCTGCGCCATGTTCGGCATGAACTTCAAGTTCATCACCTCCTATATGACGCTGGACGAGGCGGTGTCCCGCCTGTCGCCGGAGGAGCAGAAGCTGTTCTACCAGGAAGTGCCCAGGGGCACGCCGGTGGCGGGCTGGTCCGGCGCCATGCCCGACGACCAGAAGAAGTTCATCCGCGAGCTGTACGCAAAGTACAACCCCCAGTGTACCTTTACCGAGACCGAGGACGTGAACGAGGTGAAGGGGGCGGACGTGGTCTCCACCGAGAACTGGGGCTTCTTCACCAACAAGGCCATCACCTGGCTGCCCGGCATCGTGAAGTACAAGAAGTACCAGGTCAACCGGGAGCTGATGGCCAAGACCGAGAACCCCAACGCCATCTTCCTGCACATGCTGCCCGCCACCCACAACGCCGACCACAGCGCGGCCCGCAAGCTGGTGGACTCGGTGGACGACCCCGAGCTGAAGAAGTTCCTGGAAAAGGGCTTCGAGGTCACCGACGAGGTGTTCGAGGACAACGCGGCCTACATCTTCCGGGAGGCGGAAAACCGCCAGCACACCATCAAGGCTGTCACCTACGCCGTCCTGGGCGACGACGTGGAGGGCTGATACAGGCCCCCGGCCAACCGCTGCACCGGCCGGAGGCGCGAGCACAAACAAGAGAAAAAGGAGGAACCTATGTATTTCTTGAGCCTGATCCCCATCTTAGTGGCCTTCGTCATGATTATGAAGACCAAGCGGGCCTTTGAGTCCTGCATTGCGGGCATCCTTTCCGCCATGGTGATCTACGCCTTTGAGAGCGGCGAGTGGAACCTGCCGGTAATGTTCTACAACTTCCTGGCCGACACCTGCAGCGATCCGAGCTACATGTGGGTCATCATCTTCACGCTGTTTGTGGGCGTGGTGACACAGGTGCTGTACGATTCCGGCGCCACCCGCTCCTTCACCAACTGGGTCACCAGCAAATACGCCAGCGACAGCAAGCGCTCGCTCTTCTCCATCATCGTGCTGTCCATCATCGTGTACGCCGACGAGTTCCTCAAGGCCGCGGTGCTGAACTCCTACGGCCGCACCATCGGCAAAAAAAACCGCCTGCCGGTGGAGATGGTGGGCATCCTGATTATCTCGCTGTGCATCCCGCTGGTGAGCTGGATCCCCATGGCCACCTGGTCGGTGTACTTCGTGCAGCTGATGGAGGGGGCCGGCATCACCTCCAACGGCACGCTGGACTTCGTGACCAAGGTGCTGCCCTTCTTTATCTACCCCATCATCCTGTTCGTGCTGATCGTGCTGTTCTCCGCCGGCGTGCTGCCCGGCTTCGGCACCGTGAAAGAGGCAATGCAGAAGGTCAAGGACGGCACCTACGACTTCTCGGTGTACGGCATCCGGGACGAGGAGCTCACCGAGGATCTGAAGGCCAAGCCCATCGACTTTGTGGTGCCCCTGCTGATCCTGCTGGGGTTCGGCATCTACTACAACGGTGATCTGGCGGTGGCCTGCATCATCGTCACCTTCATCGAGCTGATCTGGTTCGTCGCCCGGCGCATCATGACCTTCTCCGAGTTCATGGACAGCTTCTGGAAGGGCATGATCTCCATGTTCAAGCCCACCGTCTACCTGATGGTCGGCTATGCCCTCACCACGGTGGTGGAGCTCATCGGCTTCCCCGAGATGGTGCAGTCGGTGGCGAGCATCCTGGTGCCCGGCGCTGTGCTTGCCTTCTTCTTCGTGGCGGCCACCGCCATCGGCACCCTCACCGGCATCTTCTGGCCGGTCACCTCCCTGTTCATCACCTCCTGCCTGCCCATCACCGACGCGCTGGGCATCAGCCCCTTCGTGCTGTGCGCGGTGATCTTCTCGGCGGCCACCTTCGGCACCACCATCAGCCCCCGCGGCGCGCTGGTCATGTATATCGGCGAGGAACTCAACTCCAACCCGGTGGACCTGATGAAGAGCGAGCGCCCCTACGCGCTCATCGCCGGCGGCGTCACCCTGGCGGTGTATCTGGTCCTGGGCTTCATCCTTGTATAAGCCCCGGCCGTGGTGTATTGTGATTTTTAATGTATGAGTCAACGAAAGGAGAATCATCATG
>NZ_CALXHK010000060.1:0-11095 GCF_944388085.1 Candidatus Allofournierella excrementigallinarum
GCTTGATTTTGCATTGCTTTTTTGCACCCCTTAAAGACTTAAAGTTTCTGCTTGACTTTTATTAGCAGGTCTTTCTTTGTTGCGTCTGGCGGAAAAAACTTGGCGAAAGGTGCAAAATCCAGTTTTTTGATGGTGGCCGGCCGGATGTTCTGCTTCGCTTTGCGCCGCATGGCTACCGCCTCCTCTTCTGTGATCGTACCGCCATTCTCCAACTTCTGCGCCACCTTCGCCTGCTGTTTTTCCGGCAGGTAGGACAACTGTGCGCCGGCCCTCACCGACACTTGCCCAGCGTCCACTTTTTCCAGCAGCCCTGCATCCAGTTGGGCCAGCCGGTTGTACCGCTGCACAGTGCGGACGTCCACGCCGGTCTCTTTCGCAACGCCGACCGTGCTTTGCCCGTTGGGCAGACCCTTTTCTGCCAGCAGTTTCGCCACCGCTGCATACCCTCTGGCCCGCTCGCTGGGCGGCAAATCGTGTCCATCCTCCAGATTGGTGACATGGAAGATGTACTCCGCCGAGGCGTCATCCAGCTGTTGATAGACCATCGCCGGAATGGTCTCTTTGCCTGCCATGCGGCTGGCCTCCGTGCGGCAATGCCCAGCCAGGATCTCGTATCGGCCATCCGGCTTGGTGCGCAGCACGATGGGCTGAAGGACGCCTTTCAGCCGGATGCTGTCCGCCAGCGATTGCATTTTTTCCTTGTTGACGCTGTAAAACCTGGGCTGCAGGGGGCAAGCGTCCAGCAGATCCAGCGCGACGATCTGGTATTGCGCCTGGCCGCCCGCACCGCTCAACAAAGAAAGAACCGTGGACTGCGCCTGGAAGCCTGTTCCGGCGGTCCGGGCGCTTTTGCTGAAATTGAAGTTTTTTCCTGCCATTTCACTTGCCCTCCCGGTCCATCACTTCACCGGCCAGCTCCACATAGCGCTGCCCAACCCTGCTCTTTGCCATGGCAACACAGCTATGCCCCTGGGCGGTGCTGTCTGCCGCCTCCACAAGCCGGGGGATCACAGTGTTGTAGACCACGCCGGGATAGTCCATGTGCAGCGCCTGCTCGACAGCCTTGCTCTGGTTGGTGGCGTCCGCCATGGTGAGCAGTATGCCATTGACGCGGAGGGCGTTGCCGGTAATGCCAGCAATGTTCTGGACGATCGCAAGGAGGTTTTCGAGGCCGTCCAGCGCAGCCTTTTGGGCCTGCACCGGAATGATCACATCCGTGCTGATTACCAGGGCATTGGTGAGGATCAGGCCCAGATACGGCGGGCAATCCAGCAGCACATAATCGTACTCCTCGATGGGCAGCTGCCGAAGCAGACGCTGCAAAACCTGCTCCCGGTACATCACTGTGACCAGATAGACGTCGGCTTCGGCCAGCGAAAGGTCCGCCGCGATGTAGTCCATGCCCTCGGCATGGTGGCAGATCGCCTTACCTGCGGTATCCGCATCGACCGGCTGGCCGGCGGCCGCTTGGCGAAGCAGGCTGCTCATCGTGATCGAGCCGCCCTCCCAGCCCAGGAAGCGCGACAGGTGTGCCTGACTGTCCAGGTCGATGCACAGCACTTTCCGGCCTTTTTTTACCAGGGCCGCTGCGAGATTGATGACCGTGGTGCTCTTGCCGACGCCGCCTTTCTGATTGGCGACGGCGATGATGGTGTTTTTCTTGTTCATGGTGTTGATCCTCACTTTCCTTTTCTTGTTAAATGCAACGAGGTACGACCGACGGTCGTACCTATGCAGGCAACCACTGGTTCAGCTGGTTCATGGTCTCCACCGCATGCCCCAGCAGTGCCAGCCGGGTGTCCGGGTAGATAAGCGCGGCCAGCCCGATCAGAGCCAGGCCGGCCAGCGCGACAGATGCAGCAAAGCGGATCGCCATGATGGAAGCCCGCCCAGCCAACCGCAGTGTGTTGGTTACCACGTTTTTTCGCTCGACCACAATGGTGTTGGGGTCTGAAACGCCATACTGATCACGGAGTATCTGCTGCTGCTTCTGCTGTTCCCACGCTGCTCGCAGCTGCTTGCCTTTTGTTCTCATTTTATGGCTCCATTCCCGCAAACGCCTTCTCGCGCATTGCGTCAATCTGGTTTTCAAAAGCGATCGCCTTGGCAAGGGGCTCTTCGCTGATGTCAAAGCGGCCCATCTGAACACGCAGCTCCAATTTCCCGCCCGCGATGCCGATGGCCTCCCATGCCAGCAGGTAGTCCCTGGCCGGGAGCGTCGCCAGGCTCCAGAAGGGATTTTCCCTGCATGCGCTGTCCCAGGAAAAGACATTGTTGGCGATCTCGCAAAGCAGCTGTTTGTTCTCAGGTGCGGTTTTTTGAACTTCCTTGCGGATGGTCCGAAAATCTATGCCGTCCGATGAGACTGCTTTTTGTGCTGCGCTAAACAAATCAGGGTCTGACGACAAAATGTAAAATGCTGCCACGTATTGATGATCCACATTGCCTTCGCGCAGTGCCACAAGTTGTTTGAAGCGTTCCACGTTTGTCATGATATGATCCTCTCTTTCTTTTTCTTGTTAAATGCAACGAGGTACGACCGACGGTCGTACCTCGTTTTTGGCTTGTTCATGCGCTTTTTCAGGTGCGACCGTCGGTCGTACCTTTGTCATTTACGCCGGTGAAACAGATTGAACGTAAACCCTTTTTTCTTTTGTTGCGGTTCTGCCTTTTTGCAGGCGATGAGTTTTGCATAGAACTCATCGTTACCGCAATAAGAGAAATAGTCGGGTGCATAAGGCGCGAAATATGTATTGGGTGCGCTTTCCCCCATTTGGTTGCGAACGTCTGGCTCGTCTGCTTTCGGAACAAAAGAAAAAATGTAGTGCAGGCTTCCATCATCGTCCTCAAACACTCGGGAGAGCTGATTGCTCTCCCATGGTTTGACACCAGCCACCAGCACCCTGATGTCTTTCTCCCAAAAGGATACGGTATCAATGATCTGTGCGTAATCTCCATAGTCGCAAATCAGATAGTCATACTCCATCCGCGCCTGCATCAGCAATTTACCTGTAGCCAAGAAATGACAGCCTTGGATCGTGTACTCATGGGGGCCAAGCTGCTCGCAATGCTCATAGACCGTCAGGTACTGCCGCATTTGATCGGTCCGCTGCACATCGACATACGCACAGCGAAAATTCTGAGCAGTCAAGTAATGCAGCAGCTGCATTGCCTGGGTGGTGGTACCGATACGCGGCCCGCCTCCCGCCACGGCAATCGTTACAGCCCGTGTTGTCGGCCGAGCAGGCTTGCGGATCTGCATTGATTTTCCTGTGGCCGCATCTACCTGGGAAGGCGGAACAACAGCGTCAGGCACCGCCTGCTCGATTGCCTGTGTTTCTTTTTGTGGTTCCGGCATTTCGGCAGGCACCGGCATTTCTTTTTCCGCCGTATGAAGAAGATTGCTGATCCTCATTTGTAATTTGACGCCGGTTTGCAAAAAGATGTCTTTTTGTGCCAGACCCACTGAAGTTAAATCGCGGATCAGCCGGCTCTCCGGCAGATACCCGTCCGCCAGCACCATGATATGCAGCTGCGTGGTGTGCAGCAGGCGATCCACAAGAGATACAGCTTCATCAGCGTTGGCGGCCTTGATGGCAGCCACATCGATCAGCACATCCGTAAACTCCTGGTCCGCCTCTAAAGCGCGGCAGATCGCTGTTGCTCCTTTAGGCTCCAGCCGGCGAATATCATACCCGCCACGGAAGTTCAGTTTTTTGATTTGTTCATACAGTTGCTCACCTGCAACCACTCCGATGACCATTTTATTCCTCCTTACACAGAAGAGGGCCGCAGCGTTCACTGCGGCCCTCTTGGTTTTATATTGCCATGTGCATTTTGATGTAGTCTTCGATCTTTTGCGCTTCCTGCTGGATATGGTTTGCTTCCGGCAAGTCCATAAGGCCAGCGTGAATGTAGTGTTTCCGCGTCGTTCGGATGTCAGCATGTCCGATCATCTTTATCAGGGTCTCCTCCTCAACTCCTGCGTAGGCACTGAATGTCGCAAAACTGTGTCGAGCAGAGTAGGGGGTGATATGGGGGATGTTCCGCTTATCATTCAGCTGATCCGGCCGGTTGATGCCAAGTTCGAGGGTCATGGGGTAAAACTCCCTCGCCCGCCAATTTGCAAAGTTTTTCTTGCCTCCCTTTGCCCCGCGCACCAAGTATCCCTGTTTTTGATGTGCTACAACAGGGCAGGACAGATACCATTGCGAGATAAACGGCTGCACAAGCGGCAAAATCGGCACAATGCGATCTTGCCCAGCAACCGTTTTTGATCCGCTACAAAGAAAAGGGATCCGAGGGTCCATGTCTTCACAGCGAATGGAAAAAAGTTCTTCCGGCCGATAGCCGGTGGTGATCAAAACCAAAACGATTTGCGCCGTCTGTGCATACTTCCCGCCTTTTGCGCACTGGTAAAGCAACGGGATATGGTTGATTTCAAACGGTAATGTCTCCCGCGCTTCCCGCCCCTCCAGAACCAGCTCGGAGGCATAGTTCTGGGTGATGAGACCTTCGACGATCGCTTGCTTGCTCAGCTGGCTGATGAGCTGCTGCACCTTTTGCTGGGTCGAGAGAGACAGCCCCGAACAGGCCATTTCATCCAGGCACCTCTGGTAATCATCGTATTGGATCATTTGAATGGGAAGCTCTGCCAGACGTTCGATTTTGTTCCACGCCAAGTCGTATCCCCGTTTCCCTTTCGGGCCAAGGCTGCGGTAATGCTTTCTTTTTTTCCATCTGTTGTGTACTTCATTCAATGTGCAGCGGGCAGGGTCTTTGCGCTGATCCCATCCGCAGATGGAACAAAACAAACCATCACTCACGATTTTCTTGCAATTCATGCAAACCATAACGGACAACTCCTTTCAAATTTCAGAATATCGCTCGTTGTCCGCATATTATATCTCTTAATTTTGACGCCTGTTTCTCGGTTGACGTTTCCCTCCGTCTGGTCGTGGTTAGGCGGGTTGCTGTGCGGGGCTGTGCCCCTTACGAAGCCGCCGCTCTCCACACGGGGGTAAAGCAGCGGCGTCACAGGTATCCTGGCCGCAGGCATGAGTGGATACATAACAACAAAAAAGCCCTGGCGAACTTCATTTAAGAAGTCCGCCAGAGCTTATTTCTCTGGTGGGCGGTGAGGAACTCGAATCCCCGACCCTCTGCACGTCAAGCAGATGCTCTACCAGCTGAGCTAACCGCCCATGTCATATGACAGCTTCGTTATTATAGCAGACGGGCGCGGGTTTTGCAAGCCCTTTTTTCAAAAAGGCCTCTGTTTCTTTGCCGGACAAGGGCCGAAAGCGTAAGCAAAACTGCGGATTTTGTTCATTTGGCCGAACATTCAAAATTTATTTGTATATTCTTGACAAAGGGCGGGCCGTGCCGTACTATAAATAGCGTGCTTTTTACCGTGCATTATAGAAGTAATAGATAAGGCCGCGCCCCCGAACGCGGCCATCGGGAAGAAAGGAAGGGGTATGCAAATGGAACGTACAGATCTGCGCAACATTGCCATCATCGCCCACGTCGACCACGGCAAGACCACCCTGGTGGACCAGATGCTCAAGCAAAGCGGCGCGTTCCGGGAAAATCAGCAGGTGGCCGAGCGGGTGATGGACTCCGGCGACATCGAGCGGGAGCGCGGCATCACCATTCTGGCCAAAAACTGCTCCACTGTTTATAACGGCGTGAAGATCAACATCGTGGACACTCCGGGCCACGCCGACTTCGGCGGCGAGGTGGAGCGCGTTCTGAAGATGGTCAACGGCGTGCTGCTGCTGGTGGACGCCGCCGAGGGCTGCATGCCCCAGACCCGCTTCGTGCTGCAGAAGGCTTTGCAGCAGAACCTGAGCCTGGTGATCGCGGTGAACAAGATCGACCGGCCGGACGCCCGCATCAAGGAAGTCATCGACGAGGTGCTGCTGCTCCTGATGGATCTGGGCGCCACCGACGAGCAGCTGGACAGCCCCATGGTGTTCTGCTCCGGCCGCGCCGGCACCGCCAGCTACTCGCCCGATGTGCCGGGCGCCGACCTGAAACCCCTGTTCGACACCATCCTGCAGTATGTCAAGTGCCCCGAGGGCGACCCCGACGCCCCCTTCCAGATGCTGTGCTCCAGCGTGGACTACAACGACTTCGTGGGCCGCATCGGCATCGGCCGCATCCAGAACGGCGTGGCCAGGGTGGGCCAGGACGTGCAGGTGTGCGACTGGCACAACCCCGACGTGGCCCTGCGCGGGCGCATCACCAAGCTGTATGATTTCAAGGCCAATGGCCGCGAGCCTATCGAAGAGGCCAGGGCCGGCGACATCGTTGCCTTCAGCGGCCTGGCCGATGTGACCATCGGCAACACCCTGTGTGATCCCGCCAAGGTGGAACCGCTGCCTTTTGTGAAGATCAACGACCCCACCGTGGAGATGACCTTCTCGGTGAACGACAGCCCCTTCGCCGGCCGCGAGGGCAAGTATGTCACCAGCCGCCAGATCCGCGACCGCCTGCAGCGGGAGCTTTTGAAGGACGTGGCCCTGCGGGTGGAGGATTCCGCCACCAGCGACTCCTTCCGGGTGATGGGCCGCGGCGAGATGCACCTGTCCATCCTGATCGAGACCATGCGCCGCGAGGGCTACGAGCTGCAGGTGAGCCCCCCGAAAGTGATCACCCACGTGGAAAACGGCGTCACGGTGGAGCCCATGGAGCGGGTGGTGGTGGACGTGCCCACCGACTACCAGGGCGCGGTGATGACCGCCCTGGGCGCCCGCAAGGCCATTTTGCAGCAGATGGAACCCATCGGCAGCCGGGTGCGGCTGGAGTTCCGCATGCCCAGCCGCGGCCTGTTCGGCTATCGCAGCCAGTTCCTCACCGACACCCACGGCGAGGGCATCCTGAACACCATCTTTGACGGCTACGAGGCCTGGCAGGGCGACATCACCTGCCGCAGCACCGGCAGCCTGATCAGCTTTGAGACCGGTGACGCGGTGACCTACGGCCTGTTCAACGCCCAGGGCCGCGGCACCCTGATCGTGACCCCCGGCGAGAAGGTCTACGGCGGCATGGTGGTGGGCTACACCCCCACCGGCGAGGACATCACCGTGAACGTGTGCAAAACAAAGCACCTGACCAACACCCGCGCCTCCGGCTCGGACGACGCGCTGCGGCTGGTGCCGGTGAGCAAGTTCAGCCTGGAAGGCTGCCTGGAGTTCCTGGCCCCCGACGAACTGCTGGAGGTCACCCCCAAGAGCCTGCGCATCCGCAAGCGCATCTTGAGCCACGACCTGCGCATGAAGGAACTGAAGGGCAAGAAAAGCTGACCTTCCCCGTTTCTCACAAACAAAAAAGGAGCGTCCCCGCGAAAGGCGAAGGGGCGCCCCTTTTTTCTTTTTACCACAGCCAGTTGCGGGCTTTGGCCTCGCGGATCTCCATCTCCGCCTCGTCGGCGCGGCTGCGCTTGACCATCACCAGCGTACCGGCGCTGCCGGCCTTGAGCTTGTAGTCGATCTGGTGGTCGTGCAGCAGCTTTTCCACCTTTTTCAGTTCGTCGCCCCCGCCGCTGTAGACGGGGGTGCGGGGTTCAAACAGAGACATGGGTCTTCTCCTCTCTTCTTCGGGGCAGCGCCCCGTTACTTGACTTTGCGCCGTCTGCGCAGCGCATGCGCTGCGGCCGCGCCCGCCAGGGCCAGGGCCGAAAGGCCGCTCACCCAGTCGGAAATATGCTGCAGCGTGGTTCCGGTGTAGCTCACCACCAGCCGCCCGGCGGGCAGGCCCTCGGGCACATCCAGCTCCACCCGGCCCCCTGCGTCCTTGTGCAGCGGAATCGGGATGGCCTCGCCGCCGTCCGCAGGCTCCACCCAGGCGGAGTAGCCTTTGTACCACAGCTTCGGGATGCCCCAGAGCCCCGGGGCGCCGTCGAAGTCCGCCACAAAATCGCCGTTCGGCAGATAATTTCCAATGAACACGCCCTCACTGTTGGTGTACTGCGCCCCCGGCTCGAAGGCAAACTCGATGGCGTTCACCCCGGCGGGCAGCCACTCCGCCCCCACCAGATAGAAAGTCTCGCCCCGCTGGCCGGTGAAATAGTTCCTGTCGTAATTCACCAGCTCCGGGAAGGTGGGCCACAGGCAGGCAAGGTTCGCCAGCGAGAGGGCGAAGCACGCCGCCAGCGCCGCGGCTCTGACACGCTTGGCCGGAAAGCCCGCCAGCAGGCAGGCCGCCCCCAGGCACAGGAACATCTGGCCGAAGGCGTTGAGCCGCCAGGGGAACTGCACGCTGGTGAGCACCGTCTCGTCCAGCCTGGCCCAGGGCACCCAGTTCAGGGTGGCGAAGGTGAGCGCCGCGCCCACCGCCAGGAACACCCAGCCCCGGCGGCAGCGCCGCCCTTTGCGGGCCAGCCACGCCCCCGCCGCCACTGCCAGCGGCGCCAGCAGCATGCCGCCGAGGCCGAGGCCGGTGTAAGAACCGGGGTCAAAGATGCCGGCAAGGGTCAGATAGTTGTAGGCAAGGCGGGTCAGCGGTTCGGCGCTGACCTTGAAGGTGTCGGCGGTGAACTGTTCCAGCACCGGCAGCCAGTAATAGCAGCTCACCGCAAGGCAGGCCGCCGCCGCGCCGAAGCCCGCGGCCAGCGCCCGCCGGTTCAGCATTCTGGGCAGGCGCGCCAGCACCCACGCCACCGCCACAAGGCCCATCAGCGCCAGGCTGACGGTATGGCTGAGCATCAGGCCGGTGAAGCCCAAAAACAGCAGCCAGGGCTTTTTGGCCCCCTCTTCGGTGAGGTCCCACAGGCCCCACACCGCCAGGGGCAGAAAGGCCATGGCCTGCACCTCCCCCACCGCGCTGCGGATATAGAGGTTGGTGAAGTGGTACTGGCACAGGCCGTAGAGCACCATGAAGGCGCAGCCGGCAAAATGGCTTTTGCCGATGGCCCGGCCCGCGAAATAGCTGGTGACGCACTGCAGGGCCGCGCAGCTCAGCATCAGGAACTTGAAGGCCAGCTCCGGCCCCAGCACCGCCACCCGTGCCAGCGCCGCAGGATAGAGCAAGAGGTCCGGGTAGAACAGGCCGGCGGCATAGCCGTAGCCGCCCAGGATCAGCGAGTAGACCCGCACCGGGATGGACGCGCCGCCCCCCAGGGCGGCGGCCAGCCCCTCCAGGCGCAGGATGTGGAACACGGCGTCGTGGCCGGCCACCAGGTCCCGGTGGGCAAAGGGCAGCGCGCAGACGATGAGCACCGCCGCGGCGCACACCGCCGCCGCGAACCACTGCTTTTTTGTGTTAGGCGTCAGGGCGTTTTCCATGCTCGTCCCCCGTCAGCCGGCCGCGGAAGCGGAGTCTGCGGGGGCGGAGGAAGCTTCCGTGGAGGCCCCGCCCATGGGCGCGGGGGCCTCGGGCAGGGGCTGCTCGGCGCCGCCGGAATCCAGCAGGCGCAGGCTCTGGCCCTCAAAGCCGCCCCAGATGCCGATGTAGGTGCGCCCGGGCCGCACCGGGAAGGGCTGGCCTTCCGCGTCGAAGAGCTGCAGCGGCTGGTCCGCCCCGCCCTTTTTCCACTGGATCTGCACCGCGCCGCCGCCGGTGAGATATACGCCGTCGCCGCCGGTGAGGTCGTAGTCGCGGGTGACGCCGTCGTCCTTGAAGCCGGAGGGCGCCATCAGCAGCAGCACGTTGGTGAAGCGCACCAGGCCGTCCTCCTTGGCGGCGTCCAGCTGGTCCTGATCGTTCTCTTTCAGAAAGTAGCGGTCCTCCGCTTCGCCGTAGACCAGCTGCGCGGTGCGCTGGGCGCCGTAGCCGATCTCCAGCCGGTAGCCGCTGCCCCCAGCGGGCGCGGCGGCCTCGTCAAAATGGAAGAAGGTGGGGGTCTCGCCGTCCGCCGACTGCCCATAGGACTCGATGGCGCTCTGGATCAGGCGGGAATCGGCGTACCAGCACAGCTCCTGGGGGGCGGTCTGGTCCCGCTCGCCGTCCAGGTTGTAGGCGTTCACGCCGATGTAGATGCCGTCCAGCGGCTGGTAGGTGTACCAGTTGACCAGATTGGAGGTGTAGATGTCGCTGTCGATGTACATGGGGATGGCGTTCACCGGCATCACCATCTGCAAAAACAGGTCCCGGCCCTGGCTCACAGGGCCCACCTTCACTGCCTTTTCCAGGCAGTCGAACACCGCCATCATGCGGGTGTTCTCCCCTTCGGTGTTGGCCTCGATCAGAAGGTCGGCGGTGCCGATGCCCCACTGGGGCCGGGCCGCCGCGTCGTTCGACACCATCACCGCCACCGGGCGGCGGCCGGGATGCTCCGCCGTGCGCCCGGTGAGGGCGCTGACGCCCTCGGCGGGCAGCGGCATCTCTGTGCTGGCCTCGTGGGGCTCGGGGGTGGGGGTCGCAGGCTGGCTGGCGCTCTGGGACGTGCCGGGCGCGGATGTGCCGCTCTGGGCAGGCGCGGACCCGCAGCCCGCCAGCAGCAGCACGGCCAAAACCGCGGCAGCGGCTCGCATTGCAAGTTTCATGGGTGTGTTCTCCTTGTCCTGTTCAAAAAGGGCCCCCGCCGATGCCGGCCGGGGCCCCGAATGCAAGTTGGTTCAATCGTCGCTTTCCACAAAATCGTTGGTGGTGGGGGCCTCCTGCACGTCCTGGGCAGTCTCCAGCGGCTCCCAGCTGAAGCCGGGGATCTCGTCCTCGTCCACCACGGTCACATAAGTCTTGCCGCAGTTGATCTCGAAGGGTTCCTCCGTTTCGAAATCCACGATGCGCAGGGCGTCCAGCGGGGTGCCCTTCTGCCAGCGGATGCGCTCGATCCTGCCGCCGTAGCAGTAGTAACCCACGCCGCCCCAGCTGTACTCGGCGTACTGCAGGTCCTTGGCTTCATGGCCGGGATAGGTGTGGATGTCGGTGAAGAGGATGAGCAGGTTGTCGAACATCAGCTGCTGGCCGTTGTTCTCGTCGATGGTGTCCATGTAGGACCCCTTGCTGTAGTACCACTGGGCCATGGCGTACTGGCCGAGGCTGGAATCGTAGTCGAACTGGGTGCGGTAGGACTGGGAGTGGCGGATGGTCACGCGGCCCGCGTCGGGGCTGGCGCCGCCCTCCAGATGCTCGCCGGTGAGCTCTTTGG